>NC_015675.1:1500000-1727500 GCF_000176035.2 Mesorhizobium opportunistum WSM2075
GCGACCTTTCGGCCATCGACCTCGGTCAGGTCGCGGGCAATCACCACCTCGCCTGCACCGTGGTCACGGCAAAGCTGCTCGACATCCATGGCTATGAGGAACTCGTCCTCCAAGACAAGAATGCGCAATCCATCAAGTAACGGGGGCACGGGCAATGGCTCCTTGAAACGGTGGGAGTCATGATGGTTATTTGGGCCGTTGTCATTTAAAAAAGACATGCCGCCGCTCGTCTAACAGAGACATCCCGCCGCTCGTCGGAACTTCGATCCCGGCAAAGCGTTTCAAATCCTGCCTGCCGCCCGGCGGGCGCTCGAGGAGGGGGTCGAAATGCCAAGCCAGAATGGGCGCTTTTCAGCTGATGGATCGCAAGCTGGTCGTCTGGCGCGACGGCGGTTGCGAGGCGCTAAAGCAGCTCGGGAGGGCCGCCGAGTTCTGACGCAATGCATCTTGCCAGATCGGGTGCGCGCGGGCAGCTTTCCAGGTAGTTTGGACCGATGCCGGAACGTTAAGCCGCACGGCGCGTTTGAAATCGAGCAATCACAAGGAGTTAAGCAATGGCAGCTGCCGCAGGAAAGACCGCCAACGAGGCGCGGGCGAATTCGGACCTCGAGGCCGATATCAGGCAGTTGAAGGCCGATATCGACAAGCTTACCAAACAGTTGGCCAAGACCGGTGAACACGGCTACGGCACCGCGCGTCGTGCGGCGGCCGAAGGTGTCGAGCAGTTGCGGGCCCAGGGTGAAGCGGCTTTCGATAACCTGCGCGGCAACGCCAGGGATATCGAGGCGCAGATGGTGGCGAGCGTACGCGAAAAGCCTGTGACGTCACTGGCAATCGCCGCCGGTGTCGGCTTCCTCTTCGCGCTGCTCGCGCGTCGCTAGTCACGCCGCAGATGGGACTGCTGGCATCGCTGCTTTCGGGTTTCGCCTCGGGTGAAACTTTGGCCGCCGTGCGCCGCGCGCGCACGGCGGCCATCGTCTATGCGCTCGCCGCTCTGGCGGCATTGTGCGGTCTCGGCTTTCTGGTGGGGGCCGCCTATATCTGGGCGGCGGCCCGCTATGGATCGCTGGCGGCGGCGCTCGGTTTCGGTGTCGGCTTTCTGGTGGTCGCGGGCCTCGTTCTCCTGATCCATCGGTTGATGTCCGGCGCTCGCGCTCGCCGCGAGGCAAAGCGGCGCAAAACCGACATGAAGGCGATCGGCGTCACGGCCGCACTGGCCCTGCTGCCGACGTTGCTCAAGGGGACAGGGGGACTCAAGGGGAAAGGCGGCCTCGGGATCATTCTGGGCCCGGCCGTGGCGCTCGCGGCCTATGCCATTTACCGCGAGAACTCCAAACCCGGCGCTGACCATCCGGATGATGCCGGCGAGGGGAAATAACGTCGCCGCTTCGGCCCGGATGGGTCCGTCATTTCGACAGGTCTTCCAGGGGCATCGATATTTCGGCGAATACGCCCTCCTGACGGAATTCATGGGTCACTTCGCTTGAAAGGACCTTGGCTAGGCTGCGCCGGATGAGGATCGAGCCGAACCCGTGGCGCTGGGGCGGGGTAACCTGCGGGCCGCCGCTTTCGCGCCAGGTCAGCACCAGGCGACGGTCGCTCTTCCTGCCTTGCGCCTTCCAGCCGAGATCGACCTTGCCCGACGCAACCGACAGCGATCCATATTGCAATGCGTTGCTGGCCAACTCGTGCAGGATAAGGCCAAGGCCGACGGCCTGATCGGGCGACAGCAGCAGGTCGGCCCCGGAAATCGTCATACGCGGCTGGCCGGCTGTGTCAAAGGGTCCGGTCTCGATCTGGACGAGTTCGCGGATACCGATGCCGCGCCACTCTCGGTCGGACAAAAGATTGTGCGCGACGCCCAGGGCCTGAAGCCGGGCACCGAAGGCTTCCAGGAATTCGCTCGGCTGGCGGGCATGACGCACGGTCTGCGTCGCCAGCGCCTGGACGGTCGCCAGCGTGTTCTTGACGCGATGGTTGAGTTCGCGCAGCAACAGCCGCTGCCGCTCGTCGCCGAGCTTGCGTTCGGAGATGTCGTAGTTGACGCCGAAGATGAGCGTCGGCTTGCCCTCGCCGTCGCGTTCGATGACACGGCCACGCGTCGCGACCCAACGCGGCGGATGGAAGCCCTTTACGCGATATTCACCGAAGTAGTCGTCACTGCCGGTCAAGGCGTCGCGAAAGCGGGTCTCGGTCTGGTAGACGTCGCGCGGATCGATGGCGGTGAGGATGTCGCGTGCCCGCAGCCGGGTCGAGCGTGGCAGGTTGAACAGTTCCGACAGCCGGACATCGCATTCGATGATGTCGGTGCGGATGTCCCATGCCCAGCTGGCAAGCGAGGCCGCGTCGAGCGCGATGGCGCGGCGTTTTTCCTCGCGCGCCAGTGCGGCCTCGGCGATAGCGCCGCTGCGGGTTGCGTCCTTCAGGGTGAACAGGCTGGCGGCGAGGCCGGCGAGCCTCTTCAACTGGTCGAGCGTGGCGGGGGACGGATAGGCATGCGGCTTGCGGTCGAGGACGCATAGCGTGCCGATCCTTGCGCCGGCCACCAGCATCGGCGCGCCGGCATAGAAGCGCACATGGTGCTTGCCGGTGACCAGCGGGTTGGTTTTGAAGCGTGGATCCGTCGTTGCGTCCGTCACCACCATGGGTTCGTCGCCGGCGGCGATGGCGTGGGCGCAGAAGGAGATGTCGGTCGTCGTTTCGGTCTCGTCCAGGCCAAAGCAGGACTTGAACCATTGCCGCTCGATATCGACGAGCGTGACCAGGGCGATCGGCGCTCGCATGACGGTCGCGGCAAGGCTGCTGATGCGGTCGAAGTCCAGGTCCGCGGCCGTATCCAGCATCTCCAGCCCGTGCAGCACGGCCAGACGGCTTTCGTCCTTCACCGCGCCCGCAACCGCGGCCGGCAGAGCCGGCACTGTTTCCACCTTGCTATTCACCCAAGTCCCCAAAGCCCAGCCCCGGTCTTTGCCGCTTCGCCGGCCTGCGGCCGATCGGCTCGTCTCGGAACCATCCTAGCAAGGAACCGTTACCGAGAACGTCAACAGGCGCGGAACGAAACAAGGACCGGCCATGATCAAGATCATTCCCGAAAACAAAGCGCGTCAGGGGCGATGGGGCAGGCATGGCTTGCGTATCCTGATCGCCGCACTGCTTCTCGCCTTCGCGGCCTGGGGCATCGCCGAAATCTATGGCGAGGTCGCCAAGACGCCGGCGACAGAGCAAGGAAGCGCGCCGAGCAACTAGAGCCTTGACCGTCATCGTCCGAGATCGCATCAGGCGGCCTTTGCCTCGGCAATGCTGGCCGGCACCAGGACATTGAGCGCGCCAGGCCGGATTTCGAGCGTCGTGTCGCGGTCGAGCCTGACCAGTTCGCCATCCATCACAGCGTGGAACTTCTTACTGCCCGAGTGGATTTTCAGAACCGCCCGGTCGGCTTGGTGGATTTCGACATGCTCGTTGTCGCGCCATTTGCCACGCGCCACGTCGAAGAAGAATTTGACCAGTTCTGCACGCTGCTGCGCCACCGTGACGTAGATACCGAGCACGCCGCCAGCAGGGTTGTCGGCATAGGGCAGGTGGCCTTCGCCAAACAAATTGTTGGTAATACCGATGCCGGTGATGCGCGCCGCGATCTCGGTTTCGCCGATATTTAACGTGACGTTCATCGCCGGCGGATTCTTGATCGTCGCCCACGCCGCCTTAGCCGAAGCCCCGATCTTTCCCAGGCGCGAACCGAATTCCATCCTTTGGCGCAACTGAACCATCCTCGCATGCATGCCGATGGAGAACTGATGGATGAAGGGCTGGCCGTTGGCCGTGGCCATGTCGACGGCGATGATTTCGCCGTCGGCGAAGGATTTCAGCGCGGCATCGAGCGACTGTGGAATGCCCAGGCCGCGTGCGAACAGGTTCATGGTGCCAGCCGGCAATATGGCAAGCGCTTTGTTCTTGCCCATCAGCCTGGCGGCCGCGGCGGAAATGGTTCCGTCGCCGCCACCGGCCAGCACGACATCGACGGCACGGCGCGAAGCGACGCTGTCGAGGGTCTCGACCACGTCCTTGCCGGCAACGACATCGATGCTGAGAGAATGGCCAGCACTTTCCAGGGTCCGACGCATCCTGTCGGAAAAAGCCGCGAGGTCGGTGGTGCGCATGGTGCCACCGTCCCGGTTCAGCACCGCCGCAAATTTCATGCCCCGCTCCGCTGCCTAAGACACAGTCCGGCCGGCATGCGCCCAGCCGAAGGCTGAAACGCAGCGAAGCGGAAAAGGTTCCGGCGGCACCGGGATCCGCGGTTGCATCCAGTGGGCCTGCCCCGCATTTCGCTTCAGGTTTCATCACCAATGCCACGCGGCTTTTTGTCGGAACAACAGCATGGTCACGACGTTGTGAACTTGTAGAAATGCCGCGCTCGATCTCACCGGCGACGGTCAAAACCGGGCGCGGCGTGCACGCAACTCAGGCACGCAGGAGAGATGATCATGATCCGCACCCTTTTAGCTTCGACCGCACTCGCAGCCCTGGTCGCGACCGGCGCCTTTGCGCAGACCGAGGCAAGCCCGGGACCGGCCACACCTTCCGTCCAGCAGCCCGCCGCTGGTTCGGCGATACACGCCGAAGGTAGCATCGTCACCAACATCATCGGCGAATCCGTCTATAACGGCCCCGGTGACGACGCCGAAAATATCGGCAAGGTCACCGATGTCGTCTTCGACAAGGATGGCATGACGAAATCCGTCGTCATCGGCGTCGGCGGCTTTCTCGGTGTCGGAACGAAGGATGTCGCCTTCGACTACGACAAGCTGCAATGGGCCGAGAAGAATGGCGACCGGTGGCTGATTGCCAAGACAACCAAGGACGAGTTGAAGGCCCAACCTGAATTCGACAGCAAGCCTTATGAACCCGCGTCAGCGCCTGCGGCTTCCAACGCGGCAGCACCCGCGGCAACGGATACGGCACAGGCACCTGCCGCCGCACCGGCCGAGCCGGTAAAGCGCGCCGATGGCAATCTTGCCACCAACATCATCGGTGAGACCGTCTACAACGGCACCGGCGACGACGCACAGAACATCGGCAGCGTCAACGACATCGTGCTGAGCAAGGAGGGCAAGGCCCAGTCACTGGTGATCGGCGTGGGCGGGTTCCTTGGCCTCGGGGCCAAGAACGTGACCTATGACTTCAACAAGGCACAGTGGGCCGAGAAGAACGGCGACCGCTGGCTGGTGGCGCAGACCACCAAGGAAGAGCTGCAGGCGCAACCGGATTTCAACCGCAAGGCCTATGACCCGGTGCCGGCAACGACGGCGTCCAATGCGCCGGCGGCAACCACTCCGGCCGCCGCGCCCTCCGGCACGACGGCCCCCGCCGCTCCGGCAAACAAGACGGCGCAGGCGCCGGCATCCCCAGATGCCTCGGCTCCCGACCAGACGCAGACCGCGGCCATCGACAAGTCGGCGCTGACGGAAATGCCGATTGGCGAAATCCGTGGCGAGGACCTGAAAGGCACGACCGTCTATGGCGCCAATGATGCCAAGGTCGGCGAGATCGGCGATGTCGTGCTGACGCCCGACAACAAGCCCGACGCCGTGATCGTCGACGTCGGCGGCTTCCTCGGCATAGGCTCGAAGGAAGTGGCTGTCGGCATGGATAATTTGAAGTTCATGACCGACAAGAACGGCAAGAAGTACCTGTACACGACCTTCACCAAGGAACAGCTCCAGGCCCAGACCGCCTATGACAAGGGCAGCTATGCCGAGAAGCGGGACCAGCAGCGGATGATTGTGAGGTAAGGGAATAGGGAATAGGGATAGGCAGTAGGCAGTAGGGAATAGGGAAGAATAGAGCTGGCCAACATCAGGCCGCCGCGGATGCTACTGCCTACTGCCTACTGCCTACATACCCAGCCACACCATTGTCCGTCAGTTCCGCCAGCGCCAGTGACTGGTCGAGATGTTCGGCACGCCAGGCGAGAAGCCGCTCGGCGAATTCCAGACGGGTGGACAGATGCGCAGGGCTGGTGGCGAGGTTGGTCAGTTCGCCAGGGTCTGCCTCGACGTCGAAAAGCAAGGGTGGCAAGCCGCCGCCGAAATGTACGTATTTGAATTTTTTGGTGCGGATGACGGCCAAATTGCACTGGCGCGAGGCAATGCCGAAATGCCGCTCGGCCTCGCCGTCCGCGATCGAGCGGAAATCGAACTCCCAATGAGCGGCGTCGCGCCAGACAGCGGGCGTTCCGCCGCTCAGGAACGGTTTCAGCGAGCATCCGTCGAGATGCGGCTCGGGGGCCCCACCAAGCAGATCCATAAGCGTGGGTAAGATGTCGACCGCTTCGGTGAAGCGATCGACCGTGCTGCCGGCGGCTTTGCGATGTCGCGGATCGCGAATGACCAGCGGGATGTGGTAGCTGCCGTCGAAGTAGCCGCCCTTGCCCAGCATGAAATGGTCGCCCATCATCTCGGCGTGGTCCGACGTCAGCACGATGAGGGTGTCGTTCCACGCACCCGCGGCCTTGACTGCTTGCCAGATGCGGCCGAGTTGCGCGTCCATCTCCGCGATCATGCCGTAATAGATCGCGCGGATCTGGCGGAAATCATCCTCGCTCCAGTCGTGCACTTTGCCCACAGCGCCGGATCGGAACTTCGCGCGTTTCTGCCGGCCAAGATCATAGGCGAGATAGGGATGGCTCTGCGCTTCGGCCCGCCAGCTCTCCGCGCGGTGAAAGACCGGGCCGTCGGCCGGATCGTACAGCGTGTTGTAGGGCTCCGGCACGATGAAGGGTGGGTGCGGGCTGATGAAGGAGAGATGCGCGAACCAGGGCGTGGCCTGCTCCTGCTCGCCCAGCCAGCGGATGAACTCACCGGCAAGGAAAGCGGTCGGCGTATGGTCTTTCGAATAGGCTGGCGGCGCCTCTGTCACTGCGTCGGCATGATCTTCCAGGGGACGATGGATGCCGGGCGATCCGGCGCTGACATCGATGCCTTGCTGCTTCAGCCAGGAAAGCCATTGCTTCTGATGCTCGGGCAGCAGCTGGCGCACCGTGAAACCCGGCAGCACGCCTTCGTAGCTTTGCAGCCTTGGGTCGCCTGGCGCCAGCAAGCGCGGATCGAGCGACACATCGGTGTAGCCGAACAGCGTCGGGTCGTAGCCCAGACTGCGCGCATGCAGCGCAATGTTGCCGTGGCGAGCGTCGAGTGGCGTGCCGTTGCGGCAGACGCGATTGTTCATCTGGTAGAGGCCGGTGTAGAGGCAGGCGCGAGCCGGCGAGCAAGGTGCGGCGCCGCCATAGTGGCGCTTGAACAGCACGCCTTCGGCGGCCAGCGCATCGGCATTCGGTGTCCTCACCACGGGATGGCCGGCGGCCGAGAGGCTATCGCCGCGCCACTGGTCGCAGGTAATCAGGAGAACGTTGGGGCGCCTGCCTGTTCCAGCCACGTGTTATACCTTTCGCTGCATTGTTCGAACGCCGCTCATGGAACCGATTTCCGGCAATGGCGCAAGACCGCTTCTGTGAGTCGATTGGTGAACAAATAGCTTTCGATTGTTCACTTTTGCAGCACAGTCCATTCTGTGTTTGCCGCCTTTGCCGCAAACGGTGGTGTCCTCATATTGGGGTGGACAGCGGCGAGGGCCGCACAGACACCAAGGGAAGGAGCAAGACAATGCTCGACCAGATCAAGGGGCTGCATCACGTCACCTCGATGGCCAAGGATGCAAGGCAGAACAATGATTTCTTCACCCACAAGCTCGGCCTGCGCCGGGTCAAGAAAACCGTCAATTTCGACGCGCCCGACATCTACCATCTCTATTATGGCGACGAGGTCGGCACGCCCGGTTCGGTGATGACTTATTTCCCGTTTCCCAATATCGGCAAGGGCCGTCGCGGGGTCGGCGAAGTCGGCACCACGGTTTATTCCGTGCCGCAGGGCACGCTCGCCTATTGGGAAAAGCGCTTTGCCGATGAAGGCGTGACCGGCGTCTCGCGCGGGGAGAGCTTCGGTGAGAAGCGGATCAGGTTTGATGGCCCCGACGGCGACGGTTTCGCGCTGGTCGAGGACAAGGCCGACAGCCGTGCGCCCTGGGCCAAGGGCGGCATTCCCGCCGACGAGGCGATCCGTGGCTTTCACTCGGTTGCGCTCAGGCTGAAGGATGGCGGCGCCACCGAGGAGCTCTTGAAGTTCATGGGCTACGAGGAAGTCGAGAAATCGGGCACGGTCAGGCGGCTGGCGCTGAAGAACGGCAACGGCGCTGATGTCGTCGACATCGAATCGCTGCCGACGGCGGCCTTCGCCGATCTCGGCGCCGGCTCCGTCCACCATGTCGCCTTTGCCGTCGAGAACCGCGCCAAGCAGCTCGAAGTGCGCAAGGCTCTGACCGACACCGGCTATGGGGTGACGCCGGTGATCGACCGTGACTATTTCTGGGCGATCTATTTCCGCACGCCGGGCGGTGTGCTGTTCGAAGTCGCCACCAACGAACCGGGTTTCGACAGGGATGAAGATACCGCTCATCTCGGTGAGGCGCTGAAGCTGCCGACGCAGCACCAGCACCTCAGACCCTATCTCGAACAGCATCTGCAGAAACTGGAAGGCTGAAGCCATGAGCAAGGACGCCTACATCCACAAGGTGCTGCCCGGTTCGCCCGGCGGTCCGCTGCTCTTCGTCTTCCATGGCACGGGAGGCGACGAGAGCCAGCTTGTCTCACTGGGGCGCGATCTCGCGCCCCAGGCCACCATCATCTCGCCGCGTGGCGATGTGTCCGAACAAGGCGCGGCGCGCTTCTTCCGCCGTACCGGCGAGGGCGTCTATGACATGGACGATTTGGCGCGGGCGACGGGCAAGATGGCAGGGTTCGTCAAGGCGCATGTTGAGGCTGCGAAGCCATCGGCGGTGCTTGGCCTCGGCTATTCCAACGGCGCCAACATCCTGGCCTCGGTGGTGTTCGGGGCACCGGCACTGTTCGACGCTTCGGTGCTGATGCATCCGCTGATCCCGTTCGAACCAAAGGTCAACGGCAGCCTCGCCGGCCGTCACATCTTGGTGAGCGCCGGCAAGCGCGATCCGATCTGCCCGCCGAACCTGACGACACGGCTCGAAGCCTATTTGCGTGCCGACGGCGCCGATGTCACAGTGGAGTGGCACGATGGCGGGCACGAGGTGCGGCCGAATGAGATCGAGGCGGCCCGGCTTTTTTTTGCCGGTGCCGCGCAAGGAGTCTAGCAGATGCCCGACCAACTGCCTGAAATCGAACTGGAGGATCGCGGCTCGAAGGGCCGCTATGTCTTGCGCGGCCCCGGTGGCGCCGAGGCCGAGATGACCTTCACCAAGATCGGCGAGCACCAGATCATCATCGATCACACAGAAGTGCCGGACGTCTTTCGCGGCCAGGGTGCCGGGCTTCGGCTCGTGACCCGCGCCGTCGAGGATGCGCGTGCGGCGGGCAAGAAGATCATCCCGCTTTGTCCGTTCGCCAACGCCCAGTTCCGCCGGCATAAGGAATGGGCCGACGTGCTGAAGCAATAGGATCGTACAGGCGGGTGATCAGCTGCGCGGGGACAAAAGCGCAGCCACTGGCACGGCTTTGTAATTTGCGCGGGTAGCACATCGTGCCTAAGTGGGTATGATAATCGCTCCCGCGCCGACAAACGAACCGAATGATCCCCCAATGACCGCATCCGATCTCGTCCCCGTCTTCGACGGCCATAACGACACGCTGCTCAGGCTGTATCAGTCCAAGGACACGGACGTCGAAAAGCTGTTTATCGAGGGGAAATCGGGCGGCCACATCGATCTGCCGCGCGCCAAGGCCGGCGGCTTTGCCGGCGGCATGTTCGCCATCTTCCCGCCGCCGGTCGAGAAAGCCAGGCGCAGCGCCGTACCCTCGGCACCGAGCGACAGCGAGCCTTTGCCTCCCGAAGTCCCGCGCACCGATGCGCTCAACTCTACGATTGCTATGGCCTCGATCCTGTTTCGGCTGGAACGGGCGGGGGCGCTGGCCGTCTGCCGCAGCGCCGCCGATGTGCGCAACGCCATGGCCAAAGGCACGATCGCGGCCGTGTTCCACATCGAGGGCGTCGAAGCCATCGATCCCGAACTCACCATGCTCGACGTGCTGCATGCCGCGGGCCTGCGTTCGCTCGGCATCGTCTGGAGCCGGCCGAATGCCTTTGGCCATGGCGTGCCGTTCCGCTTTCCCTCTTCGCCCGACACCGGGCCTGGGCTGACCGATGCCGGCAAGGCGCTGGTCAAGGCCTGCAACGAGCTGAAGATCATGATCGACCTCTCGCATCTCAACGAGAAAGGCTTTCGCGACGTGGTTGCGCTTAGTGATGCACCGCTGGTTGCCACGCACTCCAACGTGCATGCGATCTGCGGTCATTCGCGCAACCTCACCGACTGGCAACTCGGCGCGATCCGCGAGTCCGGCGGCATGGTCGGGCTGAACTTTGCCACCGGGTTCCTGCGCGAGGACGGCCGCATGAATGCCGACACCAGCCTCGACATCATGGTGCGCCATGTCGATTCCCTGCTGCAGGCCTTGGGCGAGGATGGCGTCGGTCTCGGCTCGGATTTCGATGGCGCCATGATCCCGGCAGTCATCGGAGATGTGGCCGGCCTGCCGAAGCTGATCGATGCGCTGGCCGCGCGCGGCTTCGGGCGGGCGCTGATCGAGAAGATCGCTTACCGCAACTGGCTAAGCATGCTGGAAAGAACGATAGGCTGAACCACCTATTCGAAGCCGATGCGCTTCAGCCAGTCCTTGCCGACGCCACGATCCCTGATGATCGGCAGCGGGTTTTCCGAATCGAGCCTTGCGCAGATGCGATAGACTTCGAGCGTCTCGGCGCTCATCTCGCCGCGTTTGTAGAAGTACATGGCGGCGGCATAGCGCGTGCGTCCCGACCATTTCTCGCCGAGCGGCGTGTTGACCAGCTCCCACTGCTCGGTGGCTTCCCAATCTTCATCTGTCTCGCCGGCCATGGTCAGAAATCCGCCGGCGGATTGGCGGTGCGGCGATCGAGCTTTATGAAGGGTCGCGCCACCACCTTGGCCCGCTTCATCAGCTTCTGGTATTGCAGCTCGCGCATGGCGTAGATCTCGACCCAGAGGTCCTCCACCACAGTATCACCGTAGGGCCGCGCCAGCGAGGCGATGGCGATGTTGCGCTTGGCCATCGGCGACCACATGGCGGCGCTGACCAGACCGACCTCCTGGCTTTTCTTGTGGTAGACAATGGCGTGTTCGGCCGGGACGTTGCCTTCGATCTCCAGTCCGACCAGCACATGGCGGAGCCTACGTTTGGCGCGGGCCTCGAGAATAGCGCGGCGGCCGTTGAAATGGCCTTTTTCGGGATCGATCATGAAGTCGAGCCCGATCTCGTCCGGCATGCGCAAGCGGTCGGCGCGAATGGCGTGCTCGGCTGTGGTGAAGTCCGCATTGGCGACGATCAGCCCGGCCTCGAGCCGCGCGCGATTGAGTGCGGTGTAGCCGATGGCGCGGATGCCGCGCAGCTCGCCCGCCGCCATCAGCCGGTCCCAGAGGCTCAGCGCCTTGTCGGCCGGCACGAACAGTTCGTACCCGAGATCACCGGTGAAGCCGGTGCGCGAAATGTTGACGGCACCGCCGTCATGGGGAAAATCGGTGAGGTCAAAGACCTTGAGTTTCTCGACGCCGACGAAGCCGGCATCGCGCAGGACGGCGAAGGAGGTCGGCCCTTGCAGCGCAAGGCCGGCGACGGCCTCGGTTTCTTCCTCGACCGTGACGCTGAAGCCAATGGCGCTGTCGAGAAGCCAAGGCAGATGCCGCTCCTGCGAACACAGCCGGAAACGGGTCGGCGACAGCCGGAACAGCGTGCCGTCGTCGAGGACAAAACCTGCGTCGTCGCACCACGCCGTATAGTGGACGCGGCCGGGCTTGAGCTTCGTCACGTCGCGCAAGGTGACGCGGTCGAGGAAGGCTTCGGCGTCCGGCCCTTCGATCCGGTATTTGGTCATCGGCGAAATGTCGAACAGCGCCGCCTGGCTGCGGATGGCAAAATATTCAAGCTCCTCGTCCCACAGCGAATGCGGCGCGCGGTAGCCGGCCCAATTGTACCAGTCCTGGGTCCTGGCCAGCGCATCGAGGCGCGGCTGGAACGGCGTGCCGAGGCGCAGCGTGCGGAAATGGGATTGCGCGGCGATGCGGGCAGAGTTGATTTCCACATGATGATTCATGACGGCGTTCCTTTGCGCCCCCCTCTGTCCTGCCGGACATCTCCCCCTCTTGGGGGAAGATTGGACGTCGTCGGCGATTTCGCCAATTCTCGACGTTGCAAGGAAAGCGCCGACCGAACGAACTGCCAATCTTCCCCCAAGAGGGGGAGATGTCCGGCAGGACAGAGGGGGGCGCCGTAGAGCTGGACTTCCGTGAATAGAAAAACCATGCCTATCTCCTCATCGCAATAATACGCCGCGCAGCGTTCAGGCCCGGCGCACCCGAAACACCGCCGCCAGGATGCGAGCCGGCGCCGGCCAGGAACAGTCCGTCGAGCGGCGTGTCGTAGCCCGACCAGCCGGAGACGGGACGCGAGATCAGCATCTGGTCGGCCTGCAGTTCGCCATGGTGCCAATGGCCGCCGGGCATGCGGTAGCGCGCCTCGATGTCGGCCGGTGTCAGAAGCTCGGCGTGCACGACGCTCTTGCCGATGCCGGGGGCATAGGTGTCGAGCTGCGCCATGATAGCCTTGAGGAAGTTCGGCTTGCCGGCAGCCCAGCCCTCTTTCAACCCGTAGGGCGCATATTGCACCACCGCCGACAGCACACAGGCCCCATCAGGCGCGAGCGACGGATCGGCAAGGCTGGGCAGTGTGATCTCCATCACCGGCTCTGGCGAGAATTCGCCATATTTGGACGGGTTGAAGGCGCGCTCGACATGATCGGGCGAGGGAGCGATGACCAGGCGGCCCTTGTGACCGGCGGCATCGACGCCGGCGAATTGCGGCGGCCGGTCGAGCGCCAGATGAAGCTTGGCCGCATCACCCTTCATGCGGATGTTTTTCACCTTGCGCACGAAGCCGGTGTCGACCTGGCGCGGGCCGACAAGATCGAGGAAGGTGGTCGCCGGGTCGATGGCGGAGACGATTGTTCTGGCGCGCAGCTCCTCGCCATTGTCGAGCGCGACACCGACGGCGCGGCCGTTCTCGACAATGATTTTTGCGACCGGAACCGATGTGCGGATTGTCACGCCGGACTTCTCCGCCGAAGCGCGAATGGCGGTGACGACCGCACCCATGCCGCCTTGCGGCAGCATCTGCGCACCAGCCGCCCCGCCGGTCTCGCCGGCCAAGCGATAGTAGAGGCCAAGCAGCGAAGTCGGCGAGCGTGGACCGAGATGGCTGCCGAGCGTCGCGTCGAAGGCGAGCAGGCCTTTCAGCCTGATATCGGTAAGCTGTTCGTCGAGCAGGTCGGCCACGTTCATCAAGAGCACGCGCAGGAAATCGCGCACGTCTTCCTTGCCGAGCTTCTTCAGCGCCAGCGCGGCCTGGCCGAGGGCAGCCGTCTCAAGCAGCGACATACCGGCAAGATCGGGCGGCCGGCGGGAAAGGAACGGTTTCAATATGCCGGCGTAGCGCAGCAGCTGCGCGCGCAAATCCTTCCAGGCCGATTGTTCGGAGGAACTGGCGCCGGTCAGCACCTCGCCATAGGCGCCATGCAGGACAAGCGGCGGACCATCCGTGGACAGAGCAACCGACGGCATGAAGTCGGCGCGCAGGATTCTTAGGCCGTGCTTCTCCAGTTCCAGCGTTTTTATCACATCGGGATGCAGCCGGTTCAGCAGATGAGCGACGGACGAGACGCGAAAGCCGGGCGCGAATTCCTCGGTGCGCGCGGCGCCGCCGATTTCGGTTCCGGCTTCCAGAACCAGCGCCTTGCGGCCGGCTTTGGCCAGCGTGGCGGCGGCGATCAGGCCGTTGTGGCCGCCGCCGATGACGATTGCATCAAATGACGTCATGGGCCGGGCTCATATGCGAGGTGGATTTGGCGAGATCGCGCAGGATTTCCGCCGCCGC
This sequence comes from Mesorhizobium opportunistum WSM2075, assembly GCF_000176035.2. Taxonomy (NCBI): domain Bacteria; kingdom Pseudomonadati; phylum Pseudomonadota; class Alphaproteobacteria; order Hyphomicrobiales; family Phyllobacteriaceae; genus Mesorhizobium; species Mesorhizobium opportunistum. The sequence continues at coordinate 1,514,048 of NC_015675.1, forward strand.
GTTGCGGCCGGGCGCACCCATGACGCCGCCGCCTGGATGGGTCGAGGAGCCGCACATATAGAGGCCACCGAGCGGCGAACGGTATTGCGCGTAGCCGGGCACCGGGCGGTTGAACAGAAGCTGGTCGAAGGTCAGTTCGCCCTGGAAAATGTTGCCTTCGGTGAGGCCGACCTCGGCCTCGATCTCGCGCGGCGTGCGCACCTCCATATGGATGATGCGGTCGCGGAAACCCGGCGAGTACTCGGCGATCTGCGCGATCACGCTTTCGGCGAAGCCGTCGCGATCGGCGTCGGTCCAGTCGCGGCCGTTCACCTTGGGCGGCGCATACTGCACGAAGCAGCTCATGAAGTGCTTGCCCGGCGGCGCCATCGTCGGGTCGAGCGTTGTCGGGATCACCATGTCGAGGAACGGGTCGGCCGACCAGCGACCGGCCTTCCAGTCGTCGTAGGCGCGCTCCATGCGCTCCATCGAATCGGTGAAATGCATGTCGCCGCGATAGATTGGTGAATCCTTCGGCAGCGCCGGAAATTCCGGCAGCGAATCGAGCGCGATGTTGACCTTGCCGGAGGAGCCGCGGATCTTGAAGTTCCTGACCCGGCGCAGGAAAATGTCGGGCAGCTCCTTTTCCTCGACCAGCTTGAGGAAAGTGCGCTTCACATCGGCGTTGGAGACGACGAGCTTGCCGTAAATCTCCTCGCCGCCGGCCAGCACCACGCCCTTGGCCTTGCCTCGGTTCACCAGCACATGGTCGACCTCGGCGCCGGTGCGGATGGTGCCGCCCGAGGCCTTGAACGAAGCGGCCAGCGCTTTGGTCACCGCGCCCATGCCGCCGCGCGCATAGCCCCAGGCGCCGACCGAGCCGTCGACCTCGCCCATATAGTGGTGCAGCAACACGTAAGCCGTGCCCGGCGACATCGGCCCGAGCGCGGTGCCGATGATACCGGACAAAGCGAAGTTCGCCTTGATAACATCGGTCTCGAAATATTCGTCGAGGAATTCCGAGATCGACATGGTCCAGAACCGCAGCGTCAGCGCCATCTCCTCGGCGGAGAGGCCGGCGAATTTCTTGCCGAGATAGAGCAGCTCGCCGAGGTCGCGTGGCTTGAGGCTGGTCGGGTCGGGCGCGGTGCGCATCAACAGCGGCTGGATGAAGCGGCACTGCCGCGTCACATCGCGGGCGTAGCGGTCGTAGGCTTCGGCGTCGCGCTTGGAGAAGCGGGCGAATTCGCGCCGATGGGCATCGTGGTCGCGGTAATTGGCGAGATAGTCGCCGTCGCGGGTGAACACCGCGCCGCCTTCGTAGGAGATGACCTGCAGGCCGAAGCGGGGCAATTCCAGGTCGCGCATGATTTCCGGACGAAACAGCGAGCAGACATAGGAGCAGTTGGAATAGAGGAAGCCCGGGGTCAATTCGCGGCTGGTGGCGGCGCCGCCGACCCAGTCGTTCTTCTCGACCACCAGCACGTCGAGGCCGGCGCGCTGCAGATAGCAGGCGTTGACCAGTCCATTGTGTCCGCCGCCGATGATGATCGCATCCCAAGCTTTCATTTTGGCTCAATTCTCACGTGCGACCCGCTGTTCATTTTTGCGTGATCTGTTCCCGATTGCGCGGAATTTGGCACGGCATTGGCCATTCTGTCCAGCCATACTGAATGAATGTTCAACAAATTATGTTGCGTTTTCCTCGACATGCGCTACGCTTTGCCGACGTTCGAAACGGGCATTCATCGATTGGGGATCGAATGATCGAAACGGCAGATGCCGAGCCGGAGTATGACGACACCGCCATCCGCTTCCTTGAGGCGCTGTGGGGCGATGGCTACCTGTCGCCGGGTGGACCCGAGGAGGTCGACAGGGTGATCGAAGGGCTTTCGCTTGAGGGCAGGACGATCCTCGATATCGGCTGCGGCTCGGGCGGCATCACGCTGCATCTGGTCGAGCGCCACGGCGCCGCGCACGCCACCGGTTTCGATGTCGAACAGCCGGTGATCGAGGCGGCCCGACGGCGAACTGCCGCGCGCGGGCTCACGGATCGCGCCAGCTTTCTCCAGGCGCCACCTGGACCGCTGCCTTTCGCCGATCGCTCCTTCGATGTCGTCTTTTCCAAGGACGCGCTGCTGCATGTGGCTGACAAGGACGCCTTGTTCGCCGAGATATTCCGCGTGCTGAAGCCCGGCGGTGTCTTCGCGGCCTCCAACTGGATGATTGGGCATGACGGCGAACCGTCACCCGAGATGAAGGCGTATGTCGCCGCCGAGGGCCTGTCCTTCGCCATGGCATCGCCGGCGCGCTATGCACAGGCGATGCGAGGTGCGGGCTTTGCCGATGTCACCGTCACGGACCGCAATCCCTGGTATCGCGAGGTGGCGCGCGGCGAGCTGGAAAGGCTGAAAGGACCACTCTATGCGCCGGTCGCAGCCGCGGTCGGCGCGGCCTATGTCGACAAGAATATCAGGACCTGGGAAGCCATGCAGAAGGCGCTTGACAGTGGCGAGCACCGTCCCACTCATCTGCGCGGTTGGAAGCCGGTTGGATAGCCGGCAATGCTGGAGACCGTCACATCCATGAAGACTTCCGAAGCCAGGGACATTCTCGCTGAAACGGCGCCAAAAGGCGATACCGAAAAGCGCGGCCGCAAGGCCTCGAAGGAGGTCCGTCGGCTGCAGCTGATCGAGGCGACGATCGATTCGCTGGCCAAGCGTGGCTATGCCGAGACGACGATGGCCGATGTCGCCGATGGCGCGGGTCTCTCGCGCGGCATCGTCAACTTCCATTTCGAGAGCAAGGAAAAGCTGCTGATCGCGACGTTGCAGCATATGTATGACGAGTATTCGGTGCATTGGCGCGCCTCCCTGCAGAAGGCAGGCGACGATCCGGCGCGGCAGCTGCAGCAACTGGTGTGGGCCGACTTCGACCGCTCGATCTGCAACAAGCGCAAGCTCGCCGCCTGGCTGGCCTTTTGGGGCGAGGCCAAGTCGCGGCCGACCTACCAGGCGCTGAGCAGTTCGCGCGACGCTTATTACCAGCAGGTCTTCATCGATCTCTGCACGACGCTCAAGCAGAGCGGCTCGTATGCCTATGAGCCGCAGGTGATGGCGCTGGCGCTCAGCGCCATGCTGGAGGGGCTGTGGCTGCGGCTGATGATGGGGACCGAGGACACCACCCGCGAAACCGCCCTGCTGGCGGCCAACGAATTCCTGTCGGCTGCTTTCCCGAAGCACTACCCGCTGAAAGGCGCGACCAAAGCATAAGAAAACCACAGAGGATGGAACAGCAATGAAGACATTGACGAGACGCCTGACACTGACGCTCGCGCTGGCGGGAACGCTGGCGGCTTCGGCCGCCGCATTGGCGATCGCCGCCGACAAGGACCTGGTCGTATTCGACTGGTCCGGCTATGAAGACCCCAGCTTCCACCCGAAATATGTCGAGAAGAACGGCGATTCGCCGACCTTCGCCTTCTTCGGCGACGAGGACGAAGCCTTCGAGAAGGTGCGCTCCGGCTTCAAGGCCGATCTCGGCCATCCCTGTTCGCAAAGCGTGACGAAATGGCGCGAGGCCGGCCTGCTGCAGCCGCTCGACACGTCGAAGATCACCGGCTGGAAGGACCTCAATCCCGGCATCATGGGGATGAAGAACCTTGCCACGACTGATGACGGCAAGGCTTGGTTCATGCCCTGGGACTGGGGCAACACGCAGCTGACCTACAATTCCTCCAAGATCGACGAGAAGGACGTCCAGTCGCTGAAGGCGTTTGCCGATCCGAAGTTCAAGGGCCGGGTGTCGATCGGCGACAATGTCGATGACGCCTATGCGCTGGCGAGCCTCGCCATCGGTGTCAAGGACTGGACCAAGATGACGGACGACCAGTTCAAGCAGGCGTCCGACTTCCTGCGCCAGGTGCACAAGAACGTGCGCTCCTACTGGACCGACACCACCGACGTCGTTCAACTGCTGAGCGGTGGCGAGGTCGACCTCGCCTGGGCCTGGAACGATGCGACGGTGCAGTCGGTCGCGGCCGGCGTGCCGATCAAGTCGAAGAAGGACACCAATGAGGGCATCTCGACCTGGGTCTGCGGCTATGTGCTGTTCAAGGATGCGCCCGGCAACATCGACAAGGCCTATGACTATCTGAACGCCGTCAACGATCCGGAGACCGCCAAGGTGCTGGTCAAGGACTGGGGTTACGGCCAGGCCAACGCCAAGGGCATGGCCGGCGTCGATCAGGCGATCCTGAAGGAAAAGGGCTATGACGACGTGCAGAAATTCGTCGACAAGACCCTGTTCCAGTCGCCGGTTCCCTCGGATCTCAAGCTCAAGATGATCGCTGAGTTCGAGAAGATCAAAGCCGGCTACTGAGCCGGTTTCGCCTCTCCGTCCACGCGCCGGGATGGCAGGTGGACGGGCTCGCCAAGAGAGCCGAATTCTCCTAACCTCACCGTAGCTTTTTTCGCGATGGGGGAGTTTGCCATGAAGTCAGTGCTACGCCGCCTTGCCCTTGCCACTGTCTGCATGATCGGTGCCGGTCCGCTCCATGCCTTCGCCGAAGGCGGTGGCGATCTCGTGGTGTTCGACTGGTCGGGCTATGAGGACCCGCTGCTGCACCCGGCCTACACGACCAAATATGGCGCCGAGCCGACCTTCGCCTTCTTCGGCGACGAGGACGAAGCCTTCGAGAAGATGCGGGCGGGCTTCAAGGCCGACATCGCCCATCCCTGCTCGCAAAGCGTGGTCAAGTGGCGCGAGGCCGGCATGCTGCAGCCGCTCGACACTTCCCGGATCGCGGGCTGGAAAGACCTCAATCCCGGCATCATGGCGATGAAGGATCTAGCCGTCACCGCCGATGGCAAGGCCTGGTTCATGCCCTTCGACTGGGGCAACACGTCGTTGCTCTACCGCACCGACAAGGTAACGGCCGACGAGGCGCAGTCGCTCAGGATCTTCGCCGACCCGAAGTATAGAGGCCGTGTCACGATCGGTGACAATGTCGACGACGCCTATGCGCTGGCAAGCCTGGTCATCGGGCTGAAGGACTGGACCAAGATGACCGATGCGCAGTTCCAGGAGGCGTCGGCCTTCCTGCGCGATGTGCACAAGAACATCCGTTTCTACTGGACCGACGACACCGATCTCAACCAGGCTTTCATCGGCAACGAGGTCGATCTCGTCTGGGGCTGGAACGAGACCTATGTGACGCTGAAGGGGCAGGGCCTGCCGATCGCCATGAACCGCGACAGCAAGGAAGGCATTTCGACCTGGGTGTGCGGCTATGTGGTGATGAAGGATGCGCCGGGAAAGCTGGATGAAGCCTATGATTTCCTGAACGCGGTCAACGCTCCCGCTGTTTCGGACTATCTGGTCAAGACCTTCGGCTATGGCCACGGCAACGGCGCCGGCATGGCCGCGATCGACCACAAGGTGCTGGCCGACCGCGGCTTCGACAATCTCGACAAGTTTCTCGACAAGACGCTGTTCCAGCAGCCGGTGGCGCCAGAACTGAAGCAGCGCATGGTCGCCGAGTTCGAGAAGATCAAGGCCGGCTATTGACGAACGATTTGGAAAGCACCGATGTCGTCATCGTCGGCGCCGGTTTCACCGGCCTGTCGGCAGCGCTCGAGCTGAAGAAGGCCGGCATCGATTTCCTGCTGCTGGAAGCACGCGACCGCGTCGGCGGCAGGGTCGAAGCTGTTGGTAACGGGCTTGGCGAACGGATCGACAGTGGCGGACAGTTTTTCTGCGAAGATATGCCGGAAGTGACGGCGCTGGCCGCGGCGCGCGGCAAGGTCTTCGTCGAAACCTATGTGAATGGCGATTTCATCAGCCATCCGTCGATGTCGATCGAAGAGGCCGAGCGAACCTACCATGGTGCGATGGCGATCCGCGAGCGCATGAACAGGATCGATCCCGACGATGCCTCGATTGCCGGACTGACCGTCGCCGACTGGCTTGCCCGCCAGCACGATCCGGCCGATGCCAGGGTGGCCTTCCGTTCGATGATCGAAGGCCTGTGGTGCCTGGCGCTGGACAAGGTGCCGCTCTGGCATCTGATCGACAATGACCGGCGCATCACCAACGAGGTGCCGGAGCTGCAATATTTCCTGCGCGACACCATGCAATCGCTGGCCGACGATCTGGCGGGCGATCTGGGCGGCCGGGTGCGGCTCGGTGAACCGGTCACGCGCATCGAGCACGGCCCGCAAGGGGTTCGTATCGTCTCGGCCAGCGGCGCCATAGAGGCGCGACAAGTGCTGGTCGCGCTGCCGCCGGCGACAGCCGCAAAGCTCGACTTCGCGCCTGCCTTGCCGGCGGTCCTCAACAAGGCGCTTGGCGTGTGGGAAAGCGGTGCGGTGATCAAACTGCTCGTGCGCTATGCCAGGCCGTTCTGGCGTGATCGCGACTTGTGCGGCATGGTGATGTGGCGCGACCTGCCGGGACTGTTTGCCTGCGACGCCAGCAAGGATGTCGACCACGCCGCGCTCGTCGTGTTCATCGGCGGCCCGCTGGCGCTGCGCTGGCGTGATCTTGGCGAGGCGAGGCTGCGTGCGGAAGTGACTGCCCGCCTGGAGGCAGCCCTCGGCCCGGATGCCGGCGCCGTCGTTGATTTCAGTTGGCGAGACTGGACACATGACCGCTGGAGCGGCGGCGCCTATAGCGATCTCGTCGTCGACGTGACGGCGAGGGACGCCGAGCGAACGATCCTTGCCGGCGCGCCGCCCGTGCATTTCGCCGCGTCGGAACTGTCGCCGTCATTTCCGGGCTATGTCGAGGGCGCGATCGTGGCGGGGCGCATCGCTGCCAGGAAGATCGCGGCCGCGCTTCAGTCCGACATCGCCACCAAGGCCTCGGGGTCGTAGGCGAGGCGGATCGGGGTGCCGACCGGAATGTCGTCGGCACCGAAATCGTTGGTCTCGGTCACCGACAGCGGCTTTTCCAGGCCCGGTACCTCGACGATCAGATGGGTGATCTCGCCGAAATAGTGGCGCTCGACCACCTTGCCGGCGACCTCGAATTTCGCGGTTGCATTGTCCCACAGCACGCGCAGGCGCTCCGGCCTGATACCCAGAGTAGCGCCACCGCCATTGCGCACGAAAGCCTTCGGCTTGTCGGTCTTGACGCGGCCGAAGCCCAGCGTGTCGACGACCAGCGAGGCGCCGTTCTCCTCGACGATCTCGGCCTTGACGAAGTTCATGCCGCCGAGGAAGTCGGCGACCTGGCGGTTGACCGGCCGCTGATAGATTTCCTTCGGCGAAGCGACCTGCGCGATCCTGCCGCCGAACATCACGGCAATGCGGTCGGACATGGCGAGCGCCTCATACTGGTCGTGGGTGACCAGCACGAAGGTGATGCCGACCGCCTGCTGCAGGCGCCGCAGTTCGACCTGCATCTGCTCGCGCAGTTTCTTGTCGAGCGCCGACAGCGGCTCGTCGAGCAAGAGCACCTTGGGTCGCATCACCAGCGCGCGGGCGAGCGCCACGCGCTGCCGCTGGCCGCCGGAGAGTTCGGTCGCAAGCCGCTTGCCGAGCCCGGTCAGCGACACCTGCGCCAGCGCTTCCTCGACGCGGCGCTTCTCCTCGCCGCCTTGCAGCCTCAGCCGCTTCAGCCCGTAGGCGACGTTCTGCTCGACATTGAGATGCGGGAAGATCGCGTAGCTCTGGAACACCATGTTGGTCGGCCGGCGGTTGGCTGGGATGCCTTCCATCGGCTGGCCGCCGACCGCGATCGAACCGCTGGTCGGATTGTCGAAGCCGGCGATCATGCGCAGCAGCGTGGTCTTGCCGCAGCCGGAAGGGCCGAGCAGCGAGAAGAACTCGCCTTCCCTGATGGTCAGCGAAGCATCGTCCAGCGCCTTGAACGCTCCGTAGCTGCGGGTGACGTTGCGGATCTCGATCATGGATCGCTGCGCCTGCTCAGGCATAGAGGCCTCCCTCGTTCTGGGTGCGTCTGGCCGCTCGGCGACGCAGGATTTCGGCGATTGTCATCAGCAGGAAGGAGGCAACCAGTAGCAGCGTCCCAAGTGCCAGCACGCCCGGCAGCTTCGCCGCGAAGCGCAACTGACCCCAGATGTAGATCGGCAGCGTCGCCTCGGTGCCGGTCAGGAAGAAGGCGATGATGAACTCGTCGAGCGAGATGGTGAAGCAGACCAGCAGGCTGGAGATGATGGCCGGCGCCACCATCGGCAGCGTCACCCGACGGAAGGTGCCGAAGGCGCTTTCGCCGAGATCGGCGGAGGCTTCCTCCAGGCTGCGGTCGAAACCTTCGAAGCCGGAGGTCAGCACCGTCATCGAATAGGGAATGCAGATCAGCACGTGGCCGAGCACGACGGTGAACAGCGAGAGGCTCAAACCCAGCTGCAGCATCACCAGCAGCATCGAGATGGCGACGATCACTTCGGGCAGCACCAGCGGCGCCATGATCAGGCCGTTGATGGTGCGGCGGCCGGGATAGCGGTAGCGGGTGATCGAGCGGGCGGCGAGAATGCCGAGCACCGTGGCGAGAACCGAGGCGCAGACGCCGACCTTCAGGCTGTTCCAGGCGGCGTCGAGCAGGGCCGGGGTGTTGGGCAGGTCCTCATACCATTTGAGCGTAAAGCCGGAGAGCGGAAACTTCGGCGTCGCTGCCGTGTTGATCGAGAAGATCGGCAGGAAGATCACGGGCAGATAGAGGAAGACGACATAGAGGAAGGCATAGGCGGACAGCCAGCCGCTGGACAGGAAGCGCCGCACCGCCGTCATCGCGCCAGCCTCTGCAGCGCGCGAATGACCAGCACCGTGGCCCCGGCCATCAGCGTCACGATCACCATGGTAGTGACGGAAAGGGCGGCGCCCAGCGGCCAGTTGGAAGCCTTGCCGAACTGCGCCTGGATGGCGTTGGCGATCATGACGCCGTCCTTGCCGCCGACGAGCTTGGGCGTGACGTAGTCGCCGACGGTCGGGATCATGACGATCAGCGCCGCCGAGATGACGCCCGGCGCCGACAGCGGCAAGGTCACGCGCAGGAACGAACGCAGCGGCCCGTCGCCAAGGTCGGTTGCCGCCTCGACCAGCGTGCGGTCGACCTTTTCCAGCGAGACGAAGATCGGCAGGATGGCGAAGGCCGCCCAGGCATGGGTCAGCGTGATGATGACGGCGCTCGAATTGTAGAGCAGCGCGGTCGACGGCTCGTCGATGATGCCGAGGCCCATCAGGCCGGAATTCAAAACGCCGTTGTAGCCGAGGATGACCTTCCACGACATCACGCGCAGGAGAGAGCTGGTCCAGAACGGGATGGTGATCAGGAACAGCCAGAGGCTCTTGTGACGGCCGCCATGGAAGGAAATGAAATAGGCGATCGGGTAGGCCAGGACGACGGTGAACAGGCTGACCGTCAGCGAGATGTAGAGCGAGCGCCACAACAGATCGCGATAGATCGGCTCGGTCAGCGCGACGCGGTAGTTCTCCAGCGTGAAGGTGCGGTCGATGGTCAGATAGTGCTGCGTCCAGAAGGAGTGGGCGATGACCACCAGGATCGGCAGGACCAGCAGGATGAGCGCGTAGAGAAAGGTCGGGCTGATCAGCGCAAAGCCCTGTACGGGTTCGGATTGCAGAAGGGCATTTCGTCTGGCCCGCGTCATGCGCAACGGGGGCGACCCTTCCGCGGCCGCCGTCATTGCCAGACTCCGGGGGCCAGACTCCCGGGGGGCCAGACTCCGGGGGGCCAGACTCCGGAGGGCAGGACTCCGGAGGGCAGGACTCCGGGTGTGATCTCGGTTGCTGGCCTGGACTGTCCCGCCATGCGGCATCCCATTGTGCTGGCGCCGGCTGTGTTCCCATTTTGGTTTTGGAACGCGATCGGACGCAAAACCGGTGACCACTTTTGCTGATCGCGTTCCTAGCTTGCCGGCTTTCTTTCATCATGCGCGCATCCGCCGATTGAAATCAAGCGCTATTTCTGAGATATTGATTGAATGGACATTCAAAATAAGGTGAAGAAAGCCGCCATTTCCGGCATTTGCCGCCGAATTTTAAGTCCGAGAAAAGATTGACAGGCGGTATGGAGGCGACAATGGCGGCGGTGAGAGACCTGAAGGCGACTGAAATGGCAGCGCATGGCGGCGATGATGCGATCGAACTGGGCAAGCGCCACCTTATCCAGCCCTGGCCGTATGCCGGTTCCGTCGGTGCCGAAGCGCGCGCGCTGATCGGCGAGGGCGACGGGATCTACATTACCGACAACACTGGCAAGCGGCTGATCGATGGGCCTGCCGGCATGTGGTGCGTCAATGTCGGCCACCGCCGCGAGGAGCTGGCCCGAGTGATGTACGACCAGGCGATGGCGCTGTCCTACAACACGCCGTGGTACACGATGAACGCGCCGTCGGCGGAACTTGCCATGCGCATTGCCGGCCATGCACCCGGCGATCTCAGCCATGTCTTCTACACCACCGGCGGCTCTTCGGCCGTCGAGACGGCGCTGCGCTTCATGCAGTTCTGCAACAATGTGCGCGGCCGGCCGGAAAAGAAGCTCATCCTGAGCCGGGGCGGGGCCTATCACGGCTCAACCTATCTGTCGGCCTCGCTCAACGGCCGCCCGCGCGACCGCGACTGGATGGATGGCGCCGACGAACTGGTGATCAAGCTGTCGTCGCCAGATCCGTTCCGTCGCCCGCACGGCATGAGCCTTGCCGCCTTCACCGATTTCCTGGTCGACCAGTTCCGCGACACCATCGCCCGCGTCGGCGCCGACAAGATCGGCGCTTTCGTCGGCGAGCCGGTGCAGGCCTCCGGCGGCGTCGTCGTGCCGCCCGACGGCTATCTCAAGCGCATCCGCGAGATCTGCCGCGACAACGACATCCTCTATGTCTCCGACGAGGTGGTGACGGGCTTCGGCCGGCTTGGCCATATCTTTGCCTCGGGCGACGTGTTCGGCATCGATCCCGACATGATCACCTTCGCCAAGGGCGTCACCTCGGGATATTTCCCGCTCGGCGGCGTCATCATTTCGGAGCGGCTGCTGGAGGAACTGCGCCGTTCGAACCATCCCGACGCCTTGTTCGGCCATGGCTTGACTTACACCAGCCATCCCGTCGGCTGCGCCGTGGCGCTGAAAAACCTCGACCTGCTGGAACAGGGCGTGCTTGCGCACACGCAGGCGGTCGCGCCCTATTTCCAGGCCCAACTGAAGACGCTGGAAGAACTGCCGCTGGTCGGCGAGGTTCGTGGCGTCGGGCTGATGGGCTGCGTCGAATGCGTCGCCGACCGCGAAAGCAAGGACCCGCTGCAGCTCGACAAGGATGTCGGCAAACGCATCGACGCGCACTGCCACGAGCTCGGCCTCCTGGTGCGGCCGCTGATCAACATGTGCGTGATGTCGCCGCCGCTGATCATTTCGCGAGAGCAGATCGACGACATGGTCGGCATCCTGCGCGAAGGCATTTCGCGCACCATGGATGATCTCAGGAAAGAGGGCGTGTGGCGGGGGTGAGGCTTCTCCCTTCTCCCCGTTTCACGGGACGAGGGTGCCGGCAGGCGGATGAGAGGCGGCGCCAGCGTTGGCGATTGTTCGCATTCGCATCTCGTTGCCTGCCCGATGCAATTCCGCAAGGCTGCCCTTCACCTGCCTGCCGGCATCCCCTTCCCGTAGACCGGGCGAGAGGGACGCTCGCTTCGCGGTCAGCATCTTACGACCGCGACCTGAGCGCGTCGTTCAAGTTCCACATGTCCTTCTCCTCCGGCGCTGTCTCTAGGCCCAGCACCGGCAGCATCTTGCGCAGGTGGTCGTGATGGGTGCGCACGCCATATTCGAGGTCGGAGAGGTAAAAACCCTCGAAGGCTTCGGACAGCATGGATTCGTTCGACCACACCGACAACTGCACGTCTTCCGACATCGTGTCGCGGTCGATGCGGAAGGAGAGGTAGCGGGCGGCGGCCTGCTCGCGGCTCTCGTCGCGGTAGCGGTATATGGCGCCGCGCAGCAGCGTCTGCCCGGTCGACAGCGGAAACTCCTGGTAGAACTGCACCGATTCCGGCATCACCGAAATGACCGCATTGGGGAAGATGCCGTAATAGACCCAGGCCTTCTTCAGATAGTCCGGCAGATGCGTGGGCTCGGGCGCGATCTTGACGTAGTTCCGCACGCTCCAGCGGCGGCCCGCATGCGGGTTGTAGGTGGCGAAGGAGCGCGACACGCCGTTGATGAACGGCTCGTCGAAATAGGTCGCGCCATAAAGATCCTGCAAGGCAGGATGGGCCATGGCGACATGATAGCCTTCATTGTCGACATCGCGCACCGACTTCCAGTTGACCGGCGTCTTCTGGGTCCAGATGCCCCAGGAGGGCACCATGTCGGCGGCCTTGTAGTGCGCGAATTCGGGCTCGATCGGCTTCATCAGTTCGGCGACTGAAGGCTGCGGCCCGCCATTGCGGAAACGGATGAAGATGAAACCCATCCAGATTTCGAGATCGAGCTGCATCAGTCCGAACTCGGTCTTGTCGAGATCGGGGAAAGATCGCGGGCGCGCGGCGCCGCGCAGCGTGCCGTCGAGATTGTAGACCCAGCCATGGAACGGGCACACCAGCGCGTTCTTGCAATTGCCCTGGCTGTCGGCGACGACGCGGCTGCCGCGATGGCGGCACATGTTGTTGAAGCCGCGCACCACGCCATCCTTGCCGCGCACGATCAAGGCACGCTCGCCGACCACGTCCATGGTCAGATAGTCGCCGGCGTCGGGTACGTCGGAGACATGTCCGACGATCTGCCAGTGGTTGCGAAAGACATGCTCCTTCTCAAGCTCGAGAAGGGCATCGGAATGGTAACTCCAGCCCGGTAGCCCCCGCCGGTCCCAATCGTTGGGGATCGCCACGTCACGGAGGTGCGGGTTCATAAAAAGTCTCTTCTTTTTTGTTGAATAATCATTCAATAAAAGCATATTTTGCATTGAAATGCAATGGCTTGTGAAAACAATCGTGATTTCTTGATGAAATTCGAGCGCCGTTCCCGGTTGATTCTGGCTGGGCTGTCGGCCGGGAAAATCCCGGAGAATCCGGGTGTTAGTCAAGGTTTCCAAGGTGCCGTCCCTGCTCGATTCCGCATGGCGTGCCGATGGACGGACAAGGCTTGTTGCGAGGGATCAAAATGGCCTCGGCGCTCGCCGGCTCTGTCCGCGCCGCAGCGGCGCACTGGAACGGATCGGGTCCGAAACCGGCGGCGCGAACCTTTGTCCGACGAGCGTGCGGGCTGCGTTGTGACCGTTTTTGCCCGATTTTGCCCGGAACCATGTTTCGTTTCGGTTACATTGGCAGGCTCGCGTCACCTTTGCGCCGTTACAAAGTGCGGCTAGGTTCGTTTCATCACTAAAAAGAAACTCAGCGAAGGGGAAGGCAATGTATGCGAAAGTTGAGACCATCAGCAGCGACCACCGCCTTGAGGCTCCACAGCGCGCTGACCGCCGCCCGAAACTGGCGTTACGCCAACGCGCCAGCGACCACCCGATGGCCATGTTCATGGGGCTGGCTGCTTGCGCCTTCCTCGGCATGGCGCTTACGCCGACGGTCGGGCCGGCCTTCGCTTCGCTGAACCCGCCGGCCAACGCCATCGATGGCGCGCCGACAACCATCAAGACCGCGCGTCTGCCGATGCGCGCAATCGACTTCGCCTGCAAGGGCCAGTCCTGGGGCGCCGAGAGCGTGGATTGCCTGCGCGCCATTGCCCAGCAGTCCGGTACGCACAAGGCCCGCGCCATCCGCATGATCGCCAACGCCGCACCCTTGACCGACACGCCGAACGTTTTCTGATTTCCGTCGAGGCACAATCCCGAACCGGTTCCCTCTCGGGATCGTGTCCTGACCTCCCCGAGCGCTCCTCCAGCGCTCCATTCGGCTCCCGCGGCGCAATCCGCCGGGGGCCTCTTTTTTATCCGTTGACCGCCGCCTGTTCGGCAATGGCGGACAGCACGCTGCGCACATCGAGCGTGCTGAACGGCTTTTCCAGGATCTGCGGCCGTTGTTGCTGCGGCAAGGCTTCGATCTCCGCTTTAGCACCGATCAGGTCGCCGGTGACCAGCACGAAACGCCGCGCCAGGTCAGGCCTTTCGGCCAGCAGTTCGCGATAGATGGCAATGCCGCTGATGCCAGGCATGCGCAGGTCCGAAAACACGATGTCCGGCGGCATGTAGCCGCTCAAGGTGGCGGCGCCCGATTCCCAGACGAGCGCGACCCGCGACTTGATGCCCATCAATTCGAGGATGTCGGACAGCGAGCCGGCGACGTCAGGCTCGTCGTCGATGATCAGGGCATGACGCAGGCCACTCGAGCGCGGCTGGTTCTCGCCGGCGGCAGCGATGCCGGCTTCAATGGCCGGCAGCTGGACGACGAAACGCGCGCCTCTCGGCAACACTTCCTCGAACCAGACATTGCCATTGTGCCGCTCGATGATCGACTTCGAGATCGACAGGCCAATACCGGTGCCGACGCCAACCGGCTTGGTGGTGAAATAGGATTCGAAGATGCGGGAGCGGATGGCTTCTGGCACACCGGGCCCGTTGTCCTCGACCGAAAAGCCGGGTTTGCCCAGGTCGCCGCGGAACGTCCGCACCTTGATCAGCCGATCGCCGGCGACGCCGGCCAGCGCATGCTGGCTGTTGATGAGGAAATTCGCCGCCACCTGCGTCACGTGGTCGGCATCGGCCATGGCCAGCAGCGGGCCGGCGGCGAAATCCGTGTCGATGATGATGCCGCTCGATCGTGCGCCATAGGCGGTGACCTCGAGAGCGGCGCGGATCACCTGGTTGAGGTCGGTCTCGGCCTGTGCCGCAGGATGAAGGCGGACCATCGACAGGAAACTCTTGACGATGCGCCCGCAGCGCTCGGCGGCGGCGCGGACTTTCTCGGCACGAACCTTGGTCTGGGGGTCGGAAGCGAATTCGTGCAGCAGCGTCGACTGCGCGACCACCACCGCCAGCGGGTTGTTGAGCTCGTGCGAGACGCCGGCCAGCAGCGAGCCCATCGCCGCCATCTTTTCGTTCTGGTGCAGCTTCTCGCGCTGCCGGTTGATTTCCTCCTCGGCGCGCAGCCTGTCGCGCAGGTCGCGGATCGAGCCGAAGATCAGGCGACGGTCGCCGACGCGCATCTCGGTCGCCGTCAACTCGATCGGAAACACCTCGCCGGCGGCATTCTGCGTCACCGTCTCCAGCCGCTGGCCGACCATCGGCGCGCCGCGCCCCGACATATAGTCGGCGCCCGAAGTATAGCCCTTGCGGTAGTATTCCGGCACGACGGTGTCGAGCAGGTCCTTGCCGAGGATGTCGCTGCGCTGGAAACCGAACATCTTTTCGGCGGCCGGATTGAATTCGATGATCGATCCGGCTTCGTCGATGACGATGATGGCGTCCAGGGAGGCCTGCAGCATCGTGCGGCGGATGACCTCGCTGGCATGGGCGTCGGAGAGCGAATGTTCGATGGCGTCGCCGATGGCGAGCGCGATGATATGCAGCGTCGCCTCTTCCTCGTCGGTCCACTCGCGCTCGTCGACGCAGTCATTGACCGCCAGCGTGCCCCACAGATGGCCATGCGCGAAGACGGACACGGACAGGAACGACTTGATGTTCTGCTTTTCGAAGTCGGTCCTCAGGAAACCCTCGAGATCGCGCGTGTGTCCGGCGAAGATCTTGCCCTGGCGTTCGTCTTCGGCCACCCGCTCCAGCAGCGGATCCGAATTGACGATCGACTGCATGATGACGGTCGGCGCCGCCAGCTCTCCGCCGAAGTCGGGATCAATCCAATAGGCGGCGACCGACTGGGCAAAACCCTGGCCGGGCAGTTCGCGCAAGCGGAACAGGATACCGCGCTGACATTCGATGGCGCGGCACAGCGTTTCCAGTATGCCGTCCATTTCGCGCTGCCAGTCGCCGGCCTCGCGCAGCCGGCGAACCACGCGCACGGCCGCCATCGCCGCGCCCTGCCTGAGCCCTTGCATATCCGTGCTTGCTGTTTCAGCGGTCATCGTCAGCCGTTATTCCCAAGTCCTGCCAATTCGCTCGGCCCAATTCGCTCGGCGAGCCACGGCTGAGAACCTGAAACTGTAGGCCTGGCTTTCAGTTGCCGTCGCCGGTCGGCAGCGAGAAGATATAGCCTTCGCCGCGCACCGTCCGCAGGAATTTCGGGTTGGCAGGGTCGGTCTCGATCTTCTTGCGCAGGCGCATGATGCGAATGTCGACTGCGCGCGATGATTCCGGATCCTCGGTGAAGCCGATCGCCTCGGAAATCGCGGCGCGGGTCAGCAGCCGGTTGGCACGCGTCAGGAAAACCTCGAGCACGTCGAATTCGCTCTTTGCCATGTCGATCACCGCGCCGTTGGCACCGGTCACCAGCCTGCCGTCGAGATCGGCCTGGAAGGGGCCGAAGGCAACGGAGCGGCGATCCGTCCTGGCTTTCCTGTCCAGCAGTTCCGACGGCTGCGGAACACGGCGCAGCACGCTGCGCACCCGCGCCAGCACTTCGCGCAGCTCGTATGGCTTGACGATATAGTCGTCGGCGCCGAGCTCCAGCCCGACGATGCGGTCGAGCGCGGTGCCGGCGGCGGTCGCATAGATGATGCCTATCGGCATTCTCGAGCGCAGCCAGCGGCCGAGCGACAGTCCGTCCTCGCCCGGCATGGCGATGTCGAGGATGGCCAGATGGAAGGGCTGCGTCTCGATCAGGATCCGGGCCGCGGCCGCGGTTTCCGCGGTCGCAACGTCATAGCCGGCGGCGTCGAGATACTCGGCGACCGCCTCCCTCAGGTCGGGCTCGTCCTCGACGATGACAATTCTTGCCCGCACGATGCTCTCGCTCCCACTTTCAGTGGAAAGTAGATTGGGTATAAACATGATGTCCAGCACTCATATCGGGTTGCCAGGGAACGGTTGGAGAATATGGCCCCACGAGCCGTCATTGCGCTTGTTTCCGTCGCCGACGTGATTGCGACGGAACTTGCCGATCATCTCGAGCGGCGTGGCCATGACGTGCGTCAGGCGCGGCAGCCCTGGGAAGCCGAATCGTTGCTGTCGGGGAAGGGCGTCGATGTCGTGGTCGTCGGCGACAGCCTCAGCCAGGCGGATGGCCGGGATCTGCTGCGGCGTTACGGCGGCCAAGGGAGTGGCGGCGAGGACGGACCGGATTTCATCCTGATCTGCCGGCCGGCCGACCTCGTCGACAAGGTGCTGGCGCTCGAGCTTGGCGCTGCCGATGTCGTCGAAAGCCCGCTCAATGTCAGGGAACTCGCCGCCCGTGTCGGCGGCCTGCTTTCGCGACGCGGCAGGGGCAACCAGGAACTGATCGTGCTGGAGAACGCGACCGTCGACTTGAGGTCGGCGATGGTCATGCATCGCTCCGGCACCGAAGAGCAGCTGTCGCCCGGCCAGGTGGCGCTGCTCAGGCTGTTCCTGGCCAGTCCGCGCAAGGTGCTGACGCGCGACGACATCATCGCGGCGGCGCCGGCCGAAAACGCCGACGCCTTCGACCGTTCGATCGATTCGCGCATCGTGCGGCTGCGCCGCAAGCTCGACACCGAAACCATCACCACCATCCGTGGCGCCGGCTACCGGTTCGATCCGCCGCGTCAATTCGCCGACTGACTGCTGGGCACTCTCGGTGACGGTTTGGCCGAGCATCGGATTTTCCTGTTCGCCGATGCTCCCGGAGTTCAGCGTGCCACCAGCAGCGACGGACCCGATGGCATGTCATTGCTCATGACGAGTTCGTTTGCCTGGGCGCGCTCCTTGAGGAGCACCGTGGCAAGGGCGGCAAAGCCAAGCAGGCCCTGCGCATAAAGCAGTGCGGAAAGCACCGAGGCCGCGAATTTCGTTTTCATCGTCCGACTCCCAGAATGTCAATTCTTCAAAAAATTGAATGTGTCGCGGGTCGCCTCGGGAAACTCCCGAAGTGCCCGCGCCGCCCACGGAGCCCCCCGCAGCGGCGCGGGCCTTCGGTCCTCTCGGCAGCAAGTTGCCGGAGGGGCCGCGCAATGCCAGCAGCCGAAGGCCAACCCGCCAGAGGGCCTTCAATCGGGCGATGCGCACGCTGGTGGTAATCCAGACCGAGGCAGGAAACAGAGCGACGTGCGGGGTAGAGATCTCGCTCGAACTCATCGCCAGCCTTGTCACGGCGGCGCCGGCAAGAATGCCGACACTACCTATGGCCGCTGCCGTGATGCTGATCCTGAAGACCAGGACCGCGTGTTCGCTTTCGTTCCCGTGGCCGTTGCCGTCTGCTTTCGTTACGTCAACCTTGCCGGCCAGCTGTATCGGCTTCATGCCGCTCGAAGCCGCGCTTTGTTGCAGATTGGTTTCGAAAACAGGCTCAGTCTTTTCATATAAGGTGACTTCGAACTTTCGTTTCGGACTGAATACCTATGTGCTGTATTTGAGTGCCAGTCGGCAGCGGCGATGTCTCCGCCCGACGTCTTGGTTTGTTAACCAGAGGAAACGGATTCGAAACACAAACGAGCATTTCGCGAAATCTCACCGAAACATGCCGCGCCGATAAGCCGCCCATCGAATTGGAGCCGGCCGGACCGGCAGAGAGAGGGGACATCATGCACAGCACCATCACCGCCAAGCTCATCAACATCACCGCCGCCACGCTCACCGGTGCCGCGCTTCTGTTCGGCGCCAACGCCGCTCACGCCGCCAACAAGATCGTGGCGCGGGTCTCGCTTTCGCAGCAGGTCATGGAGATATCAGTCGATGGCCGGCCGACCTTCGCCTGGAAGGTCTCCACAGGCGACAGGGCGCATGTGACCCCGACCGGCTCGTTCAAGCCGACCCGCATGCATGAGATGTGGTATTCGAAGAAATACGACAACGCGCCGATGCCGCATTCGGTCTTCTTCAGCGGCGGCTATGCGGTCCACGCCACCTATGCCATCAAGCGTCTCGGCCAACCGGCCTCGCATGGCTGCGTGCGGCTGCACCCGGACAATGCCGCCGACTTCTACCAGCTGGTGGAGACCTTCGGGGCCGCCAATACCAGCATCGTCATCGTCAAGTAGCAGGCTGAAGAAGCGGGCCGGTTTACCACCCTGCCCGTGTTCAAGGCTCCCGCTGGAAATTGTCCGCGGTTTTGAGCACAGCCAAAAAAAGAGGCCGGAAAAATCCCGGCCTCTTTTCGTTCTTCGGCTTTTTTATCAGTCCGGCAGGGCCGGCATCAGCTTCGGATCCGGCTTTTCCGCCAGATGCGGCAGGTCCTTGCTGGCGATGAAGGTGTAGAACATGGGCACGACGAAGAGCGTGAACATGGTGCCGACGAGGATGCCGGTGAAGATGACGAGGCCCATCGAATAGCGGGCCGCGGCACCGGCACCGCTGGACGTGATCAGCGGCACCACGCCGAGCGCCATCGCCGCCGTCGTCATCAGGATCGGCCGCAGGCGCACCTTGGCCGAGGCGATGATGGCATCACGCCGTCGCATGCCGTGGATTTCGCGCTGCTGGTTGGCGAACTCAACCAGCAGGATGCCGTGCTTGGTGATCAGGCCGATCAGCGTGATCAGGCCGACCTGGGTGTAGATGTTCAGCGTGCCGAGGCCCAGATTGAGCGGCACTATGGCGCCGAAGATCGACAGCGGCACCGCCATCATGATGATCAACGGGTCGCGGAAGCTTTCAAACTGCGCCGCCAGCACCAGATAGATGACGATGACGGCGGCCCCGAAGGCGATCAGGATCGTGTTGCCCTGCTCCTTCTCCTGCCGGGATTGGCCGGAGTAGTCGATGAAGAAGGTGTCGGGCAGGCTCTCCCTGGCGATGTCCTCGAGCACTTTCAAACCATCGCCGGTGGTGACGCCGGGCAATGGCAGCGCGGAAATCGTCGATGAATTCAGCTGGTTGAACTGCTCGATCGCGGCCGGCGAGGCATTGTTCGAAATCTTCACGACGGCCGACAGCGGCACCATCTCGCCCGTCACGCTGCGCACGAAGTATTGGCCGAGTTTTTCGGGGTTGTCGCGGAACTCCTGCGGCACCTGCGGAATGATGTCGTAGCTGTTGGAGTCGCGGTCGAATTGCGCCACTTCGGCGCCGCCGACCAGCAGCGTCAGCGTCCGGCCGATATCGGCGATAGGCAGGTTGAGGGCGGCGGCGCGATCGCGGTCGATGGTGACGGTCACCTGCGGCGAATCATAAGACATCGAGTTCTGCACGACGATGAAGCGGCCCGAGGCCTGTGCCTTGTTCTTGATCTGCTCGGCTTGCTGGTACACTTCCGAGGAATTGCCGGTCGAGCGCACCACCATGGCAATCGGCAGGCCGCCGCCGGAGCCCGGCAGCGTCGGCGGGGCGAAGACGAAGGCCTGGACGCCCGCGACCTTGTTGATACGAGCCGTGATGTCGGCCTGCAGCTCCTTGGAATTGCGCTTGCGGTCAGCCCAATCCTTGAAGGCAAAGCCGACGAAAGCGCTGTTTGTCGTGCCACCGAAGGCCACGGCGGAGAACTGCGCCCGTGTTTCGGGAATGTCCCTCACCAGGCCGAGAATCTGGTTGACGTAGGTCTCGGTGTAATCGGATGTCGCATAGGTCGGCGCGGTCACGAGCGAGAGCAGGAAGCCCTGGTCTTCTTCCGGCGCCAGTTCGGTCGAGGTCTTGGTGAACATGAAGCCGGTCACGCCGACAAGCGCCAGCACGATGAGCAGCGTCAGCGGGCGATAGTTCAGCGAACCGGTGACGGCGCGCTCGTAGACATGCTCGACCCGCGAGAAAACGCCGTCGACGATGCGCTGGAACCGGCCGGCGTTGCCGGGCTTCAAGAGGCGCGCCGACATCATCGGGGTGATGGTGATGGCGATGATGCCCGACAGCACCACCGAGCCGGCGAGCGTCACCGCGAATTCGCGGAACAGCGCACCGGTCAAGCCACCGGTGAAGGCCAGCGGCGCGAACACGGCGGCCAGCGTCATGGTCATGGCGACGATTGCGGAGGCGATTTCGCGCATGCCGCTGAACGCCGCTTGCATGGGCGTCATGTGGTCTTCTTCCATGTGGCGGTGGATGTTTTCCACCACCACGATGGCGTCGTCCACGACAAGGCCGATTGCCAGCACCATGGCCAGCAGCGACAGAAGATTGATCGAATAGCCGACCGCGAACAGAAGGAAACAGACGCCGACCAGCGACAGCGGGATGGTGATGATCGGCATCATCACCGAACGGAAAGAGCCAAGGAACAGAAGGATGACGACGACCACGATGGCGACCGCCTCGGCGATGGTCTTGAACACCTCGTCGATCGAGGCGCTGATCTGCCCGGTGGCGTCGTAGACGACCTCGATCGTCATGCCTTTCGGCAGCGTTTCCTGGATCTGCGGCACAAGCTTGGTGAGCGCGGCCGCTGTGGTCAGCGGGTTGGCCGCCGGGGTCGGGAAGATGGCGAGGAAGGTGCCGGGCTTGCCGTTGAAGGAGACCCTGGTGTCGGTGTTCTCGGCGCCGAGTTCGACGCGGGCCACGTCACGCAGCCGCACCACATTGCCGTCGGTCGAGCGCAGCGGTAGTTCGGCGAAGGCTTCCGGCGTCTGCAGCGTCGAACGCACCGTAATGGAGGAAACGACATATTCGTTCTGGGTGTTTCCGGGCGCAGACAGGAAGTTGGAGTTGTTGATCGCTGCCAGCACTTCCGCTGCCGTCACCCCGCGCGCGGCAAGCCGGACCGGGTCGATCCAAACGCGCATCGAATATTCCTGGGCGCCGAAGATCTGCACGTCGGCGACACCTTCGACCGTCGACATGCGGGGCCTGATGACGCGCTCGATATATTCGGTCAGCTGCTCCTTCGTCATGTTCGGATTCTGCATCGAGATGTACATCATCGCGAACTGCTGGCCGGTGCCCTTGACGATGACCGGGTCCTTGGACGCGTCCGGCAAGGTGCCGCGCACGCCCTGGACCTTGGACAGCACTTCGGTCAGCGCCACGTCGGGGTTGGAGCCGAGCTTCATCTGCACCGTCACGGTGCTGGACGACGGACGGCTGGACGAGGTGACGTAGTCGATGTTTTCGGTCGAGGCGACGGCGCGTGCGATCGGGGCGGAAATGAAGCCCTGGATCAGGTCGGCGCTGGCACCCGGATAGGCGGTCGTGATGGTGATCGCTGTTTCATCAACCTTCGGATACTGCCGGATCGACAGGTTGAAGATGCCCTGGAACCCGAGCAGCAGGATCATGCAGGCAAGGACCGTCGAAAGGACGGGCCGGCGAATAAAGAGATCGGAAAAGCTCATTGCTGGTCGGCCTGCTTGTTCGCCGATTTGGTCGGGTCGATGGTGTTGTCGACGTTGACGGACATGCCGTTGAAGAGGCGGTTCTGGCCCGCGGTGACGACCTCGTCGCCTGCCTTCAGCCCTTCGACGATCTCGACCATGCCCTGGTTGCGGCGACCGGGCTTGACGAAGACCTGTGACAACACCAGCGCGGGCTTGTCGCCTTCCGCCGCCGGCTTGGCCGCATCGGTAGCGGGCTTGTCGGCAGGTTTAGCCGCATCGGCCGCGGGCTTGGCCGCTTCAGCGGACGGCTTCATGGCATCGGTTGCCGGCTTCATCGCGTCCGCCGGCTTGGCATCCGCAGGCTTGGCATCCGCTGGCTTGGCATCCGCCGCCTTGTCGGTAGCCGCAGCGGGTTTTTCTTCCGGCTTGGCCGGCGCCGCCGCAGCCGGTTTGGCCGGTTGCACGACGAAGACGTAGTCGCCGTAGAGGCTGGTGGTCAGCGCCGTCTGTGGCAGTATCAGCACGTTCTGCTCCTCGGGCAGTTCGACACGCACCTGCACGAACTGGCCGGGGGTCAGCTTGCCGTCGGGGTTGGCGACCTCCGCCCGGATGTTCACCAGCCGGCTGGACGGGTCGATCTTGGGGTCGATGCCGCGAATGGCGCCGGCAAACGGCTTGTCGTCGCCACCAAGTCCCAAGCGAACCGTCTGGCCGATCTTGAGCAGCGGGAGCTCCTGTTCGGGAACCGTGAAGTCGGCCCGCATCGTGTCGAGATCCTGCAGTGTCACAACGGAAGTGCCGGGCGACAGATACTGGCCGAGGTCGATCTTCGGGATGCCGACCGTACCGGCGAAGGGAGCCGTCAGCTGCTTCTGCTCGAGCACGGCCTGGAGCCTGGTGACCTGGGACGCCGAAGCGGACGCCGCCGCCCGCGCGCTGTCCAGTGTCGAGTCGGAGCCGACGCCGCGTTTTGTCAGTTCGAGGGCGCGGTTCAGCGACACCTGATCGAGCGCGGCCTGCGCTTTCTGCGCGTCGAGATCGGCGCGCTCGACGGCGTCGTCAAGTTGCAGCAGCACCGCGTTGGCCGCGACTTTCTCGTTGGCGTGGAAGGGGATCTCCTTGACGATGCCGGCGGTCTCGACCGTCAGGTCGACACCACGCACCGCCCGCACGGTGCCGATCGCCTCGACGCCGGGCGTCCAGCTCGATGGCTTGACGATTGTCGTCGACACGGTCGCCGCGGGCGGCTTCATGGTGGCGAAATACTGCTTGATGCCGTTGTCGCGCAGGAAGTTGAAGCCGACGATGCCGCCGACCACGATGACGAGCACGGCCAGGACCGCAATGATGATAATGATACGGAGTATGCGCTTGAACAAGGAAGTCCCCTCAGTCGAAATCCGGCGCAAAGCGCGGACATCGGGACACATATCGACTGCAGGCCCCGATTTCAAATAGCGGCGGTCTTACTGTACCGTCTGGACGGTCTTGTCAATTGGGCCTAAGCTTGCCAAGGGAGGCGCCATGAGAGCCCAACGACCGAATTCGCGCGAGAAGATTCTCGCCGCGGCGGCAGATGTTGCCCGGGAAACCGGACCCGGCAGCCTCTCGCTGGAGGCCGTCGCCAGCCGCGCCGGCGTGTCGAAAGGCGGGCTGCTCTACAATTTTCCGACCAAGGCAAAGTTGATGCAAGGGCTGGTCGAGGACTATCTGCGCGAATTCGAGCGGGCGTTGGAAGCCGCCAACGGCAATGGCGGGGGTAAAAACCCGCTCGCCGTCTACATCAGGCTGTCGGCCAATGACTGCGAGGAAAAGCAGCCCTCGGCGTCCTGGATCTTTTCGGCGATCGCCGA
The DNA here is from genome assembly GCF_000176035.2 of Mesorhizobium opportunistum WSM2075. Lineage (NCBI taxonomy): Bacteria > Pseudomonadati > Pseudomonadota > Alphaproteobacteria > Hyphomicrobiales > Phyllobacteriaceae > Mesorhizobium > Mesorhizobium opportunistum. The sequence continues at coordinate 1,538,104 of NC_015675.1, forward strand.
GGATCCCGATTTCATGACGCCGATCAAGACTTTCAAGCGCCAGCTTTTCGAACGGCTGAAGGGCGAAACATCAGACCTCAAATCGCTGCTGGTCTGCTATCTCGCCATCGAGGGGCTGCGCAGCATGAACCTCTTCGATTCCGATGTGCTGTCGAAAGACGAGCGGGACCTGCTGGTCTCGTCCCTGCTGGAGATCGCCAAATAGTCGGGGGCGGTGCGAGCCGACAGCGCTGCCCCGTGCGCGGCTTGTCTCAGGCCGTTGGTAGGGCCTTGCCTGTCGAAGGGTCGAATAGGCAAAGCGCAGTTTCATCGAAGGTGAGATTGTGCTTTTCGCCCTTGGCGACCCGGGCTCGCGGCGGCAGGCAAGCGGTTAGCCTTTGCGTGCCGATCCGTGCCGTCGTGACCAGTTCGGGGCCAGTCAATTCGACAACCTCGATCTCCACGGGCAATGACAGTTCCGTCGCGGTGTCGCTCGCCACGCGAAGCGCTTCGGGCCTGATACCGACGATCACCGGAGCGCCTTCGCGAGCCGCGCTCGCATAGCGCGCGGGTAGAGGCATCCGCACATCGGATTCGGCAATGGCGAGCTTGCCGCCGATGAGGATGGCCTGAAGCATGTTCATCGACGGTGCGCCGACAAAGCCCGCGACGTAGAGCGTTGCCGGCTCGTTGTAGATCTCTTCCGGTGTGCCGAGCTGTTCGATCCTGCCGTCGCGCATCACCGCGATGCGCGTCGCCAGCGTCATCGCCTCGATCTGGTCATGGGTGACGTAGACGACGGTGGTCTGCAGCATCTGGTGCAACCGTTTCAGCTCGGTGCGCATTTCCAGGCGCAGCTTGGCGTCGAGGTTGGACAGCGGCTCGTCGAACAGGAAGACCTGCGGCTTGCGCACCAGCGCCCTGCCGATGGCGACGCGCTGGCGCTGGCCGCCGGAAAGCTGGCTCGGCTTGCGGTCGAGCAAGGTCTCGATCTGCAGCAGTTTCGCCGCCTCGTTCACGGCCGTCTCGCGCTCATCGGCCGCAACCCCGCGCATCTCGAGCCCGAAGCCGATGTTGCGGCGCACGGTCAGGTTCGGATAGAGCGCATAAGACTGGAAGACCATGGCGATGTCGCGGTTCTTGGGGTGAACGCCGAGGATCGAGCGTCCGCCGATCAGCACATCGCCGCTTGTCGCTTCGGCGAGCCCGGCGATGATGTTGAGCAGCGTCGACTTTCCGCAGCCGGACGAGCCCAGCAGCACCAGGAATTCGCCGCTCTGCAGCGCGATGTCGATGCCCTTCAGCGTCTCGACGCTGCCATAGCTCTTGCGGATGCCGCGGATTTCAAGCGCGCTCATGCATGGGCTCCTCGAGATGCATCGGCCCGCCATAGTTGCGGGGCAGAGTGGAAATGGCGCGCGAAGCGACATGCGTCGCGGCGCGAAGGCAGGCGGACAGCGGCCGTTCCTGGGCGAGGGCCGCCAGGAAGGCGGCGTTGAAGACATCGCCGGCACCGATCGTGTCGACAACGCGGACATCAGGCGCCGTGGCTTCGACGAGGTTCCCGTCCGGATCGATGACGATGGCGCCTTGCGGCCCGCGCTTGACGACGAAGGTCGCACCCTGCCGCATGCTGGAGCGGATTTCGCGCGCGGCTTCCACCGGGCTTGGGGTTGCCGCCAGCGTCACCGTCTCGACCTCGTTGAAAAGGGCTAGGTGGCAGCGCGAGAGCCATGCCCTTGTCGCGGCGCAGTTGGCTTCGGTCCAGCCGTCGATCGGCCAGCCGGTGTCGAGCGCGACGGCAATGCCGTGGCGGTCCGCCCAGTCGAAAAACGCCTCGTAGTCGCGCGTCAGGTCTTCGGTCAGGAAGGAGCCGCAGAGCAGCGCGTAGCCGCCAGAAAGCGAGTTGCCATCCAGAACGGACAGGACGTCGGCAAGGCTGAAGCGCGGCAGGTGGCCGCGCGTGGTGAAGAAGGTCCGCTCGCCATCCGGATGGGTCATGCCGACCGACAGCGTCGTGCCTTCGGGACGCACCGGCCATTTTTCGGCGCGGCTTGCGAAAGCCTCGCGAAGCCAGCGGCCGAACTGGTCGTCGCCGACATTGGCGGCAATAGCGAAGTCGACGCCCAGCGCCTGCCACGCCAGTGCGCTGTTGCCGGCCTGGCCGCCGACGCGCAATTCGTCATGGTCGACGACGGTCTCGGTTCCCGCCTTCGGCCACGGCGGGACCGGTCCGACGATCAAATCGACATTGACGTTGCCGATCACCGCAAGCGGTCGCATCACTCGCTCCTGGTGATCTTGGTGGTGCGAACAGGCGTGCCGGCATTGTCGACACGGGCATCGGCGAAAGCGATCATCAGGCGCTGGGCGACCGGCAGCATGGCAAAGATGGCGGCCATACCGGAAGCCGGTTTGAACGGAAGCGTGACGGCACCCGCCACGGGCGGTTGCCCTGACGCGTCGAAGATGACGAGGGGCGCGCCGGCCTCGACCACGGAGGTGGCCATGGCGGTCACCAGCTCCGCCGTCGGGTCGTTGCCGCGAAACAGGATGACGCCGATCCGCGGGCCGAGCATCTCCATCGGCCCATGCCGCAACTGGCCGCCTTCGAGTGAAAAGCACGGCAACCGCGACAGTTCGGTGAGGCCGAGCGCCAGGGCCTCCGCGACGCCCTGCAGCCGGCGGCCGGAGGTGACGATGGCCGTCACCTTCTCCAGTGCCGCGAGCGCCTGCTTGATGTCCGTGTCGTGCGGCTGGTCCAGCGCGCCGAGCGCGGCATCCGGGTCGTCGCCGAGGGCTGCAAGGATGGCCAGGTGCAAGGCGAAGCTCACGGTCAGGCTGCGGGTCGCGGCAAAGGCCAGTTCGGTGCCGCCGGCGCCGACCAGGCAAGGCACCGTGCGCGCCAGGAAGGAGGTGCTTTCCAGGGTCAGGCCGAAAACATCGGCGGCACCGCCGGCCTCCGCAAACCACCTGACGACCTCAGCGCTCTCGCCCGATTGCGAGGTGACAAGCACCGTCCGTCCCGCCAGCGGCAGCGGCTGGCCGAGCTGTTCCGACAGCGGCAGCGCAAGGGTATCGATGCCGAGCGCGCGATAGAGCGGCTCGACGGCACGTCCGACCGCATGCGAACCACCCATGCCGAGCAGCAGCAGGCGTCCGGTCTTCCCGATCGAGGCGGCGACCTGTTGCGCCACGGCGGCGTTCTGTTCGAACGAAGTGCGCGCGTCGGCATGCTGTCGCGCCATCTCACGGTCGATCGCGGCCAGTCCGGCCGGCCGGGTTTTTGTCGCAGTCATCATCATCCTTTCACACCGCCGCTGGTCAGGCCCGAAATCAGCGCCCGCTGCATGACCAGGCCGATCAGCACCGGCGGCAGAGCGGCGAGTACGCCGGCGGTGGCGATCAGCCCATAATCGGAAACACGGCCGCCGGCCAAATCGGCGATGGCGACGGTCAGGGTCTTGGCGCGCTGGTCGGAGGTGAACAGCAGCGCATAGAAGAATTCATCCCAGGCGAGCAGCACGGCAAACAGCGCCGATGTCGCCATCACCGGTGCGGCGAGCGGCAGCGTGATGATGCGCAGGGTCTGGAACAGGCCGGCGCCGTCGATCATCGCCGCCGCCTCGATTTCGCGCGGGATGGAATCGAAGCCCGATTTCATCAGCCAGGTGGTGAAGGGCGCCAGTATGGTCAGGTAAACCAACGCCAGGCCGAAGACATTGTTGAGCAGGCCGAGATGCGACAGGCCCATATAGAGCGGCACGGCCAACGCCACCGGCGGCAGCATATAGGTGGCGATGACCATCGACAGCGACCAGCCGATCGCCGGCGTGCGCGACACCGCCCAGCCGGCGGGGATGGCCAGGGCCAATGCCGCCAGCGTCGCCATGCCGGCGATCTCCAGGCTGTTGCGCAGCGACGAGGTGAAGGCGGCGCCGGCGCTGTTTTCAGCCGTCGACAGCAATTGCCGGTAGCGCGAGAAGTCGGCCGCCTGCGGCCACCAGCGCAGCGGCTTGCCGGCAAGATCGGCGGCCGGCGAAATGCTCATGATGAACAGCCAGGCGATAGGCGCCAGGATGATCGCGGCGAGCAGCAATGCGCAGACGTGGATGAAGATGGTGAAGCCGAGGCTCTTGCGTTCCATCAGGCGGCACTCCCGGCGGTCTTCCTGACCAGCGTCGCATAGGCGACGGCGAGCACCGTCACGAGCAGCGTGACGATCAGCGCCAGCGACGCGCCGGAGCCGGCGCGCTGGAAGGAGAAGGCCTCCTGGTAGACGAGGATCGACAGCGTGCGCGTGCTGTTGGCCGGGCCGCCGCGGGTCATCACCCAGATAATGTCGAAGACCTTGAACGCCTCGATGGTGCGCAGCACCAGCGCCACCATCAGCGGGCCGGCGAGGTAGGGCAGGATGACGAAGCGGAAGCGGTTGAAGGGCCCGGCGCCGTCGACCAGCGAGGCGGCGGTGATGTCGCGCGGCACCGCCTGCAGGGCGGCGAGCGCAATCAGCGCCACCAGCGGAAAGTTCTTCCAGCAGTCGGCGACGATCAGGGCCGCCAGCGCCGTGCCGGGTTCACCAAGCCAGGAGCGATAGGCGTCGATCAGATGGAGTTGCGTGAGAGCCGCGTTCAGCGCGCCATATTCAGGATTGTAGATCAGCCGCCACAGGGTGGCGTTGACCACCGTCGGCAACGCCCAGGGCAGGATCATCAGGGCACGCAGGATGGCGCGGCCACGAAATTCCTGATTGAGCAAAAGGGCCGCAAGAACGCCGATCACCATCTCGGCGGCAACCGAAATGACCGCGAACAGCGCCGTGGTGACCAGCGTGCGCGAGAAATTCGTGCTCGACAGCATCTTCGTGTAATTGTCGAAGCCGACGAAATCGCCACCCGTGCCGACCAGCTTGGCATCGGTGAAGGAAAGGCTGACCGTATCGACCAGCGGCCAGCCGATGACGGCGATCATGACCACGAGCAGCGGCAGCATCAGCAACCACGCACGGGTGGTCATCCAGGTGCCCGACATCAGAGCAGCCTCTCTTCATTCATCGTGATTTCAGACATAGCACGGGCGGCGCTTAGGCCGCCCGTGCTGAGAACAAGACGAGTTCAGAGGCCGCTGTTCTGCGCGGCGGTCTTCAGGGCGTCTTCCGGCGAGGACTGGCCGAGCAGCGATTCCTGGATCGCCTGCTGCAGCGCGGTCGACAGCTCCTGGTATTTCGGCGTGGTCGGACGCGGATACATGGCGGCCAGGCCGACCTTGGCGGCGGCGATCAGCTCTTCCTGGCCCTTGGTGACGGCCGGGTCGTCATAGGATGAGGCCCAGATTGGCAGCGAGAGCTTGGCATACTGGTTCTGCGTCGCCTGCGAGGTCATGAACTCGATGTACTTCCAGGCTTCGTCGGGATGCTTCGAGACAGCCGTGACGCCGAGGCCCATCGAGCCGTTGACGGCCGAAACCTCACTGGTGCCGGCAACGCCCGGCGCCGGCACAACGCCGACCTTGCCGACGACCTTCGAGTCCTTCGGATCGTTGGCCATGTTGTACATGTAGGTCCAGTTCAAGGCGAAAGCGGCGTCGCCGTTTTCGAAAACCTTGCGCACGTCCTCCTCCAGGAACTCCTTGGAGTTCGGGTTGGTGAGGCCGGACTTGTAGCTGTCGACCATGTATCTCAGCGCCTCGAGGCCGCCGCCGTTCTGGAAGTCCGGCTTGCCGTCCTTGAGGAAGTCGCCGCCATAGGCGCTGACCAGCGTGGTGTAGTCGCAGATCGCGGCCTCGGCCTGCGACCAGCTCCAGGCGATCGGCGTTTTCAGCAGGCCTTTGTCCTTGATGATCTTGGCCTGAGCGCCGAGCTCTTCCCAGGTCTTCGGCGGTGCCTTGATGCCGGCCTTTTCCAGGATTTCCTTGTTGTAGAACAGGTATTTGGTGTCGAGGATCCAGGGCATGCCGTAATATTTGCCGTCGTAGCGGACCGTGGTCCAGGCGCCGGGCAGCACACCCTTCTTCATGTCGTCGGTGATCTTGGACGACACGTCGACCAGCACCTTGTTGGTGGCGTATTCGGCTGGCCAGATGACGTCGAACAGCACGACGTCGTAGCCGCCGCCCGAGCCCTGGGCGAGCACGGTCTTGTCGTGCAGGCCTTCATAGGGGACGAATTCGAGATTGACCTTGAGGTCCGGATTGGCCTTGGTGAAGGCATCCGTCATGGCGCGCACATCGGCCTCGCTGTAGGCGGCCTGCGCCATGAAAAGCGCGTTGAGCGTGGTTTCGGCGAAAGCGTGCGGAACGAACAGTCCGCCAGCGAAGACCGCGCCGACCAGTGTTTTGGTGATTGTCTTAAGCATCTTCTTCTCCCATTTCCGGCGTTGATGGGCCGGCGGTGCCGATATTTCGCACCGTCTTCCCGGATCCATGTCGCGTGACCTGGTGACTACCGGGCTGCCCAGTGGCGACGGGGCGAGGGCCCTGGCCATCTTGTTTTGCGGCATTCGGTTCGCATTAAGTCAACTCGCTTGACTTAATTAGTCGATCAATATTCTAATGGAGTCAAGAGGGAAACGCCGATGGATGACATCAGCCCGATCCGCGCCAAAAGCGGCACCAATCAGGAAGGCACCAGCGCGCACAACCGCCGTGTGATGATCGAGGCATTGCGCCTCAATGGTGCCCTGTCGCGCGCCGACCTGGCGCGGGCGACGCAGCTCACCAAACAGGCGGTTTCCAACATCATCGAGGATCTCGAAAGCGACGGCCTTGTCGTGGCGCTCGATGCGGTGCGCAAGGGCAGGGGGCAGCCCTCGACACCCTACAGGCTGGTTCCCGAAGGCGCCTTCGCCATCGGCCTGCAGATCGACCGCTACCTGACGCGGGCGGTCGCGGTCGATCTGATGGGCAGCGTACTGGCGCGGGCGGAAGCCAATTTGCCGTTCGATGAGCCTTCGAAGGGCGTCGAGGTGATCCTCGGCCTGATCGACGGCGTCCGGCGCGACCTGGCCGGGATTTCCTCGCAGTCGGAGAAACGGCTGGTCGGTCTCGGCGTGGCCATGCCCGGCCCTTTCGGGCTGAAGGATTCGGACGACAAATGGATGATGCCGGCCTGGCAGAAGTTTCCACTGCTGGAGACGCTGGCCAAAGGCACGGGGCTGAATGTCGGCCTGCAGAACGACGCCGCCGCTTGTGCGACGGCGGAACGCATCGTCGGCGCGGCGCATGGCGTCGATCACGCGGTCTGCCTCTATGTCGGCTACGGCATCGGCACCGGACTGATCCTCAATGGCGAACTCTACAGCGGCGGCCACGGCAATGCCGGCGAAATCGGCATGGCCTTGCTGTCGCCGGCCGGTCCCGGCTCGACACCGCTCGAACATCGCGCATCGCTGGCCTCGCTCTACCAGCATCTCGGCCTCAACCCGGCGGACAGCGATATCTACGAGCAGATGAATGCCCTGGTCCTGGCCGGGAATCCTGGGATGATGGCCTGGATCGACGGCGCGGCGCATGATTTGCGCTGGAGCGTGCATCTGATCGAGACGATCTTCGATCCGCAGACCGTCATCCTGACCAGCGGCGCACCGGAAGCGCTGGCCCGCCGGCTGGTCGAAGCGATGCATCCGCTGCTGCCGTCGATCGCCGACCGGCCAGGCCGGACCTTGCCACGCCTGCAGCTCGGCACAACGGACCCTTGGTCGATCGCGCTCGGTGCCGCGGCGGCGCCGATCAGCCGCGCCTTCGATCCGCTGTTCTCGGCAATCCTGAAGACAAGCTCCGGTCCGGCCTAGGAGCTTCAGGGGTCTACCCGGCGTCACACAGGGTTCATCGTCCGGACATAGCGTCTTTCCCAGTTCTTTGCTGCAATGCAATAGGAGTGGGACATGGTGGACATAGTTTCTAGCGAGGCGGGCATTCCGAGACCGGAGCATCCGCTGGATCATTCAGGTGGCGCGAAGTGGTTCCTGCCGGCCTCCGGTGTGCTGGTGCTGGTTGGCATCGTCTATGTCGCCTACGCGCTCAGCCAGGATCTGGCGGTGGCCAAGACCGTGCCATGGATCCTGCTCGGCATTGCCTTGCTGATCGCGCTCGGCTTCGAATTCGTCAACGGCTTCCACGACACCGCCAATGCGGTGGCGACCGTCATCTACACGCGCTCCCTGCCGGCCGAATTCGCCGTCATGTGGTCGGGCGTCTTCAATTTCCTCGGGGTCCTCACCTCCAGTGGCGCGGTCGCCTTCGGCATCCTGTCGCTGCTGCCGGTCGAGCTGATCCTGCAGGTCGGCTCCTCCTCGGGCTTTGCCATGGTGTTCGCGCTGCTGGTTGCCGCCATCCTGTGGAACCTCGGCACCTGGTTCCTTGGCCTGCCGGCCTCGAGTTCGCACACCATGGTCGGTTCGATCATCGGCGTCGGCCTTGCCAACCAGTTCATGGCACCGGCCGGCAGCGTCACCAGCGGCGTCGACTGGTCGCAGGCGACCAATGTCGGCACTACCTTGCTGGTATCGCCGATCGTCGGCTTCTTCGCCGCCGCCATCCTGCTCTATGTGATGAAGCTTCTGGTGCGCAATCCGGCGCTCTACGAGGCGCCGAAGGGCAATGCCCCGCCGCCCTGGTGGATCCGTGCCCTGCTGATCTTCACCTGCACCGGCGTCAGCTTCGCGCACGGCTCCAATGACGGCCAGAAGGGCATGGGCCTGATCATGCTGATCCTGATCGGCGTGGTGCCGACGGCCTATGCGCTGAACAGGACGCCCGACATCAACTACCTCGAAGCCTACAAGTCGGCCTCCGTCAATGTCGAGACGGCGCTCGGCAAATATGCAAAGCCCGGCATCACCGTCGCCGACGCCAAGGTCGCTGTCCAGGATGCCGTGCGCACCCGGACCTGGAGCGACCAGACCACCGTGGCGCTGCAGACCTATATCCACAACACGACCGCCGGGCTGCAGCCCTATGCCTCGGTCGACAACGTGCCGACCGATCTCGTCAGCAACGCCCGTAACGACATCTATCTGATCGGCGAGGCGCTCAAGCTGATCGACAAGAAAAAGCTGTTGCCGATGGAAGCGGCCGATCTCAAGGCGGTCACCGACTACCACAAGGCGGTCGACAACGCGACGAAGTTCATCCCGTTGTGGGTGAAGATCGCCGTCGCCCTGGCGCTCGGCCTCGGCACGATGGTCGGCTGGAAACGCATCGTGGTCACCGTCGGCGAGAAGATCGGCAAGAGCCATCTGACCTACGGCCAGGGCGCCGCCGCTGAACTGGTGGCGATGGTGACCATCGGCATGGCCGACAGGCTCGGCCTGCCGGTGTCGACCACCCACGTCTTGTCGTCGGGCGTCGCCGGAACGATGGCCGCCAACGGTTCGGGCCTGCAGTGGTCGACGGTGCGCAACCTGCTGCTGGCCTGGGTGCTGACCCTGCCGTGCTCGATCGCGCTCGCCTTCGTGCTGTTCATCGTCTTCCGCCAGGTGTTCTGAGCGGAGCATGTACTTTCAGAAAAAAGGCAGCGCCGGTCGCCGGCGCTGCCTTTTGCTTGTTCATCCCGAAGCGTCGCGGGACAGCACCCCCCTCCGGCCTGCCGGCCATCTCCCCCGCAAGGAGGGAGATTGGCAGTTCATGCGCCCCGCCAGTCTTGAGAGCTATTGGAGATTGGCGAAGGCGCAGCCCTCATTGATCTCCCCCCTTGCGGGGGAGATGTCCGGCAGGACAGAGGGGGGTGTGAAGGAACTCGACGGCGGGATTGTTGCGGGTACCGCCCTTGCCCGACTCTAGGTCGGATCCTCGCGATGCAGATCGTGGATGGCAACGCCATCGACATTGGTCGGCAGGGTCAGCCATTTGCGATGGCGCAAGGTGCGCTGGGTGTCCTCAAGGCCTGTCTCCCAATGCTCGCGCATCGAGGTGCCGGAGAACTCATAGTCCTTGGCGTGACCTTCATAGCCCTTGTGCTGGTAGATCAGGTGCACGATGTTGACGATGCCGGCGTCGGAATAGTCCGCGATCAGCACTTCCTCATCCGGCGTCAGCTGCTCCTTGGGCACCCGCTTCAGCGCGTCGAGCAGGCGCATCTTCAGGCCATGGATGCGCTTGAAGTTGTCGGTGTTCTGGCGCGTGCGGCTGGAATACATGATGTCCTTGTGACGCGACAGCACGTCGGGCATGCTGCGCGGCAGGACACCGCGGGCGCTGAACAGGTCGACCTGGAAGACGAGGGAAGAACGGTCCTCTTCCTGGTCGAGCAGATATTGCAGCGGCGTGTTGGAGACGATGCCGCCATCCCAGTAATACTCGCCCTCGATGCGGATCGCTGGGAAAGCAGGCGGCAGCGCGCCGCTGGCCATGATGTGCTCCGGTCCGATGCGGACCTTGTCGGTGTCGAAATAGACGAAGTTGCCGGTGCGGACATTGACCGCGCCGACGCTCAGCCGCTTCTTGCCGTCGTTCAGCACGTCGAAGTCGATCAGGCTTTCCAGCGTGTCCTTCAACTCGGCGGTGTCGTAGAAGCTGGTGGCGCCCTCGGCGCCCTGCTGCTCGAACCAGGGATTGGGGCTGCGCGGCTTGAAGAAGCCGGGCTGGCCCATGGTCATCGTCATCCACGAGGAGGTGCGGTTGCGGATATCGCGATAGATATCGCCTTCGGGCGTATAGGACCAGATCTTGCGGCCCGAGATCGTTTGCCAGAACTGCTCAAGACGCTGGAGACGACGGCTTGACTCATTGCCGGCGATGATCGCCGCATTGATGGCGCCGATCGACACGCCGGACAGCCATGTCGGCTCGCAGCCGGCGTCGGCCAGCGCCTGGTAGACCCCGGCCTGGTAGGCGCCGAGCGCGCCGCCACCCTGAAACACCAGCGCGATACGGTCGTATTGCGCCGAGATTTCCTCGATGGTGGCGGTGGCCTCCTTCTTGCGGTTGCGTTCAAGCACGGGCTTTCTCCAGCTGGTTGGCGGCGGACAGGCGGTGATCGCCGAGATAGTCGTGGACCACCTCGCCCAGTCCCAGCGTCAGGTCGGCTTTGAAATGAACGGCGGATACGATGTCGAGCACCGGCAGCTTCGCCACGTCGGCCATGACGTGTGGTCTGAGATCGAGCGCTGCCGGCGCCGTCCAGGCCTCCTTCAGCGTGATATCGGTGAGGTAGTAGCGCACCAGCTCGCAGATGCGCGGGCTTCCGTCGACATGCGGGATGATCTTGATCAGGAAATTGGGCGCGGCGAGCGCTGCGAGCACGGAATCGTGGTCGGCCTCGCGGTGCTTGTAGCCCATGGTGCCGGTGGCGCACAGAACGCTGCCATAGTGCAGCGTGCCGACGATCACCTCGCCCTCATGGATGATCTTGGGGTTGGCCAGCTTCTTCGGGAAACCCCACAACTCGCGGCCGCCGGCGATCGGCGCGTCGTCGTCGAGGTACATCGAATGGACGTAGCCGCCATGCTGGCCCTTGTAGCGCACGGGGATGACCTGACCGGTCTCGGTGTAGTCGCCGAAGCCGGTCGAGTCCGGCATGCGGATGAACTCGTACTTGACCAGCGGCTCGTCGATCTCCAGCGGCGCCGGCACGACCGCCTCGAGCGCTTCACGCGTCGTGCGGTAGGTGATGATGATGTATTCACGGTCGAAGAAACGATAGGGCCCTGGCGGGAAGGACGGGTTGGTCAGCGGCATCGCATAGGCGCGCCTCACGACATCGGCGATTTCCAAGCTGCACCCCCAAGGTTCTTCGGGCAATATTTTCGTCAGGAATGACCGCGCGAATGCGCAAGCGATTATGTTGCACGGCACCATGACAGGGCCGTGTCAGGCTCACGACCATGGTTTCGAAGGGGGCGAGGGGCCGTGCCAGCGGTGTCGTCTGGCTGTAATCGCATCGACACATGGCTCTGCCATTGTCATGTTGCGACGCACAATTATATCGTCATGTTCCCTCCCACTTCGCGCGAGATCACCATGGGTTCCCTGTCTTCGAAGAATGCCCTCGTCACCGGCTCGACCAGCGGTATCGGCCTGGCCATCGCCCGCGCCTTTGCCGCCGAAGGCGCCAACGTCACCATCAATGGCCTTGGCGATGCCGCCGCGATCGAGCAGGAACGCGCCGGCATCGAGAAGGATTTCGGCGTCAAGTGCCGCTATTCCGATGCCAACATGATGGATGGGGCTGCGGTGAGCGCCATGGTGCACGACGCCGAGGCCGCGTTCGGCAGTCTCGATATCCTGGTCAACAATGCCGGCATCCAGCATGTCGCGCCGATCGAGGACTTTCCCGACGACAAGTGGGAAGCGATCATCCGCATCAATCTTCTGGCAGCCTTCTATGCCATCAAGGCGGTGGTGCCCGGCATGAAGGCGCGCAAATGGGGCCGCATCATCAACACGGCGTCGGCGCATGCGCTGGTCGCCTCGCCGTTCAAGTCGGCTTATGTCTCGGCCAAGCACGGCATTGCAGGCCTGACCAAGACGGTGGCGCTGGAAACCGCGCAGGACGGCATCACCGTCAACGCGATCGCGCCGGGCTATGTCTGGACGCCGCTGGTCGAAAAGCAGATCCCCGACACGATGAAGGCGCGCGGCATGACCGAGGAGCAGGTCAAGCACGACGTGTTGCTCGCCGCACAGCCGACGAAGGAATTCGTCACCGTCGAGGAGCTTGCGGCGCTGACGCTGTTCCTGTGCTCGGATTCAGCCAGGCAGATCACCGGGACGACCTTGCCAATGGACGGCGGCTGGACGGCACAGTAGAGGGTAGCCAGCGCGTTCCGTTTGCCGGCTGATGCCGACGGCGTCGGCAGGCAAGCCTACGGTCAGGACCATGAAAGTCATCCAGCTCTCCGATCCGCATCTGATGGCACCTGGTGGTCGCCTTTACGGCAGCGATCCGCTGGCGCGGCTGGATGCCTGCCTTGCCGATATCGTCAAGAACCACGCCGACGCCGAACTCGTGGTGATTTCGGGCGATCTCACCAATGACGGCGAGCGCGCCGCCTATGCGGCGTTGAAGGAAAGACTGGCGGCATTCGCCCCGCCTTGCCGGCTGATGCTCGGCAATCATGACGACCGGGCGCTGTTTTTCGAGATGTTTCCGCAGGCGGCCGCCGAAGGGGGCTTCGTCCAGAGCGTTTTCGATGGCAGCCAAGGCCGCCTGATCCTGCTCGACACGCTGGACAGCGGACATGTCGAGGGCAGGCTATGTCAAGCGCGTCTCGACTGGCTCGACGAACGGCTGCAAGAAGCTCGAGACCGGTCGGTCCTCCTGTTCATGCATCACCCGCCGTTCCGGATACAGATTCCGGTGCTCGACGAGGTCAGGCTCGCCGGCGCCGATATCTTCCATGACGTCCTGTCGCGCCACGGCAATGTCCGCCACATCTTCGCCGGCCACGTTCACCGGCTGATCGCCGGCAGCTGGCGCGGCATCCCGGTCAGCACGCTGCGCAGCACCAACCACCAGACGGCGCTCGATTTTTCGGAAAGCTGGAGCCTGGGTCACGAACCGCCCGCCTATGCCGTGATCCTCATCGACGCCGATGGGGTGGTCGTGCATTTCCACGATTTTCCCCTTGCCGGCGGCATCTGATCGAACTCCGTAGGGCTCTCCATACTGGAGACGGTCCGCCATCATGGCGATCGTTACGGCCATGGGGCCGGCCTGCTTGTTCCCTCCGTCGGGAAGCCCCGCCGACGCGCCTGCCTGTCGATATGCACCCGCCGTGCGGCTGCCGTTGCCTAGGGCGCCGCAGCCTCCGCGAAGGCGCGTCAAAAAGCACCGAATTTGGACATTAGTCTTGACAGGAATACAGATGTTCAATACCCGTCAAGCACTTGAACATGGCCTGCACTACGGGAGGAATGAGCGGTATGGCTTCCAATGTTTCATTGACGGGCCTTGCCCGCGATCTCGAGGAACGCGGCAAGTCGGGCAAGCCCATTCGTATCGGCCTGATCGGCTCCGGCGAGATGGGAACCGATATCGTCACCCGCGTCGCGCATATGTCCGGCATCGAGATCGGCGCGATTTCCGAACTGAACCTGCCCGCTGCCAGCAGAGCGGTGGACATCGCCTTCCAGGAAACCGGCCACGCGCGCGAGGTGTCGAACGCGTCGGCGATGACGGCCGCCATGGAGGCCGGCAAGGTGGCGGTCACCAACGACGCCAACCTGGTCATCGACAATGATCTCATCGACGTCGTCATCGACGCCACCGGCGTTCCCGCCGTCGGCGCCGAGATCGGGCTGCGCGCCATGGAACACGGCAAGCACCTGGTGATGATGAATGTCGAGGCCGACGTCACCATCGGCGCCTATCTGAAGAGCGAGGCCGACCGGCTTGGCGTCACCTATTCGCTGGGTGCCGGCGACGAGCCGTCCTCCTGCATGGAACTGATCGAGTTCGTCTCGGCCATGGGCCATCCGATCGTCGCCGCCGGCAAGGGCAAGAACAACCCGCTCAACATCGACGCCACGCCGCCCGCCTATGAGGAAGAGGCCAGGCGCCGCCACATGAATGTGCGCATGCTGGTCGAATTCGTAGACGGCTCCAAGACCATGGTCGAGATGGCGGCGATCGCCAACGCCACCGGACTGGTACCCGACAAGGCCGGCATGCATGGCCCGGCCGCGACGCTCGGCGAACTCTCGAAAGTGCTGGTGCCGCAGAAGGATGGCGGTGTGCTGTCCAGGGTCGGCGTCGTCGACTACTCGATCGGCAAGGGTGTCGCACCCGGCGTCTTCGTCGTCGCCGACATGTCGCATCCTCGCATTTCGGAGCGCATGGAAGATCTGAAGATGGGCAAGGGTCCTTACTTCACCTTCCACCGTCCTTATCACCTCACCTCGCTCGAAGTGCCGCTGACCTGCGCCCGCGTCGTGCTCTACGGCAAGGCCGACATGGTGCCGCTGGCCAAGCCCGTGGCCGAAGTCTGCGCGGTGGCCAAGAAGGACATGCAGCCGGGCGAAAAACTCGATGCGATCGGCGAATATTGCTACCGTGCCTGGATCATGATGGCACCCGAAGCGCATGCGGCCCGGGCCATTCCCTGTGGCCTGCTGCAAGGCGGTTCGGTGACGGCGCCGATCAAGAAGGGCGAGCTCATCACCTATGCCAATGCGGCCCCGGCTCCGGGCTCCAAGATCGCCGAACTGCGCGCCCGCCAGGACAAGCTCGTCTATGGAACCGTTGGAGCCTGATCATGGCTGGATTGAGCAAAGTCGTGGCGGACAGCCGCGCCAACCTGCCCTTCGTCTATCGCCAGTACAGCGCCGAGCAGCTCAAGCAGGTGCTCTACAAGATGTACCTCATCCGCCGCTTCGAAGAGGGCGCGGAGGAGTGCTACACGCGCGGCCTCATCCACGGCACCATGCATTTGTCGATCGGCCAGGAGGCCAGCGCCATGGGCATCTGCATGCCGCTTGGCGAGGATGACCAGATCACCTCGACCCATCGCGGCCATGGCCACTGCATCGCCAAGGGCGCCGAGGTCAAGCGCATGTTCGCCGAGTTCTTCGGCAAGACCACCGGCTACTGCAAGGGCCGCGGCGGCTCGATGCACATTGCCGATGTCGGCAAGGGCAATCTCGGCGCCAACGGCATCGTCGGCGGCGGCATTCCGATCGCGGTGGGGGCAGCGCTCTCCTCCAAGAGGATGAAAACCGGCAAGGTTGTCGTGTCCTTCTTCGGCGACGGCGCCAACAATGAAGGCGCCTTCCACGAGGCGCTCAACATGGCGGCGATCTGGAAGCTGCCCGTCATTTTCGTCTGCGAGAACAATGGCTACGGCATGTCGACGTCGACGGCTCGCTCGACCGCGGTCAAGAACATCGCCGACCGCGCCGCCGCTTATTCGATGCCGGGCGTCATCGTCAACGGCAACATCTTCTCCGAGGTGGCCGAGGCGTCCTACAAGGCCATCGAGCGTGCCCGTGCAGGCGAGGGGCCGACGCTGATCGAATCCAAGACGTACCGTCATCGCGGCCATTCCAAGAGCGACCGCAACCGCTATCGCACCAAGGAGGAGATCGAGGACTGGATGTCGAACCGCGACCCGATCACGCTGTTCGAAAACGAGCTGCGCGAATTCGGCTTCATCGACGACAAGGGCATCGAGGCCATCCGCGATGCGGTGGCGCGGGAAATCGCCGACGGCATCGAATTCGCCAAGGCAAGTCCGTCGCCGGACATCAGCGAGACCGGAAATTATGTCTATACGGAGCAGGCGTGATGGACGCGATGGTGCGTGAACTGAGCTACGCCCAGGCGATCCAGGAAGCCATGGCGATCGCCATGGACATGGACGAACGCGTCTTCCTGATGGGCGAAGATATCGGCGTCTATGGCGGCGCCTTTCAGGTGACCGGGGACCTGGTCGAGCGCTATGGCGCGGACCGCGTGATGGACACGCCGATCTCGGAACTGGGCGGCGCCGGCGTCGCGGTCGGTGCGGCCCTCACCGGCATGCGGCCGATATTCGAATTCCAGTTTTCCGATTTCGCGACGCTCGCCATGGAGCAGATCGTCAACCAGGCGGCCAAGATGCGCTTCATGCTGGGCGGCGAGGTTTCGGTTCCCGTGGTGATGCGCTTTCCCGCCGGCTCCGGCACCGGCGCGGCCGCGCAGCACAGCCAGAGCCTCGAAGCCTGGCTCGGACATGTGCCCGGCCTCAAGGTCATCCAGCCGGCAACGCCCTACGATGCCAAGGGCATGCTATTGGCGGCGGTCGCCGATCCCGATCCGGTGATGATCTTCGAGCACAAGCTGCTCTACAAGATGAAGGGGCCGGTGCCCGAAGGTTATTACACGGTGCCGATCGGCAAGGCCGATATCCGCCGCGAGGGCCGCGACCTCACCATCGTCGCCACCTCGATCATGGTGCAGAAGGCGCTCGACGCCGCCGCCATCCTGGAAGCCGAAGGCATCGATGTCGAGGTCGTCGACCTCAGGACCATCCGGCCGATGGACAAGCAGACCGTCATCGACAGCGTCAAGAAGACCTCGCGGCTGATGTGCGTCTACGAGGCGGTCAAGACGCTGGGCATCGGCGCCGAGGTCAGCGCCATGATCGCCGAGAGCGAAGCGTTCGACTATCTCGACGCGCCGATCGTGCGGCTGGGCGGCGCGGAGACGCCGATCCCCTACAATCCGGAGCTGGAAAAGGCCACCGTGCCGCAGGTTCCCGACATCATCACCGCCGCGCGCGACCTCGCGAAAGGGGTTCGCTGAGAGATGCCGACCGAAGTCATTCTTCCCAAGGTCGACATGGACATGGCGACCGGACAGATTTCGCGCTGGTTCGCCGAGGAAGGCGCGCACGTCAAGAAGGGCGACGTGCTGTTCGAGATCGAGACCGACAAGGCGGCGATGGAGATCGACGCCCCGGCCAGCGGCGTCCTGCGCGATGTCACTGGCAAGGAAGGTGTCGATATCGCGGTGGGTGCGGCTGTTGCCTGGATCTATGCTGATGGGGAGGCGTATGGGGACAAGGCGCCAATCTCCCCCCTCGAGGGGGAGATGTCGGCGAAGCCGACAGAGGGGGTCGTCTCAGGAGGCACCGCTCCTGCGTTGAGCCCGGTCGAACCGACCCCACCCGACCGGCCTGCGGCCGGCCACCCTCCCCTCGAGGGGGAGGGGAAAACCCGCGCCACGCCTTTGGCTCGGCGCTTGGCTCGGGAAGCAGGCATTGCACTTTCCAATATCGCAGGCACGGGCCCATATGGCCGTGTTGTAAAAGCCGACATAGACGCCGCGCTCTCCTCCCCCCTCGAGGGGGAGATGTCGGCGAAGCCGACAGAGGGGGTCGTCTCAAGAGGCACCGCTCCTGCGTTGAGCCCGGTCGAACCGACCCCACCCGACCGGCCTTCGGCCGGCCACCCTCCCCTCAAGGGGGAGGGTCACGTGCTGCGTTTGTTCGAACCCGGCTCCTACGAACTCGTCCCGCACGACAACATGCGCAAGACGATCGCGCGGCGCCTGGTCGAGGCCAAGACCACCATCCCGCATTTCTACCTGACGCTCGACTGCGAGCTCGATGCACTCTTGGCATTGCGTACGCAGATCAATGCCGCGGCTCCGGTGAAGAAGACCGAAAAAGGCGAGGCGCCGGCCTACAAGCTGTCGGTCAACGACATGGTCATCAAGGCGATGGCGCTAGCGCTGAAGGCGGTGCCGGATGCCAACGCCTCATGGACCGAAAGCGCCATGGTCAAGCACAAGCATGCCGATGTCGGCGTTGCCGTGTCGATCCCCGGTGGCCTGATCACGCCGATCATTCGGCATGCGGACGAAAAGACGCTGTCCGTGATCTCGAACGAGATGAAGGACCTGGCAAGCCGCGCCCGCAGCCGCAAGCTGAAGCCGGAAGAGTACCAGGGCGGCACGACGGCGGTGTCGAACCTCGGCATGTTCGGCATCAAGGACTTTGCCGCCGTCATCAACCCGCCGCATGCGACGATCCTGGCGGTTGGTGCCGGCGAGGAGCGGGCGGTGGTCAAGAACGGCGAGATCAAAATCGCCACCGTGATGTCGGTGACGCTGTCGACCGATCATCGCGCCGTCGATGGAGCGCTGGGCGCCGAACTGCTGGTCGCCTTCAAGCGGCTGATCGAAAATCCGATGGGCATGCTGGTCTAGGCCTCTTGCCAGCCGGTGTCGGATGGTGCGCCGGCTTACGGCGGAAATGACTTGTCAGGCGCCGACCCTTGACCCATCTTCTCTGTGGACCGCGATCCAGGGAGGCCAGCATGCCCGCATTCGACCCATCTGATGTCAAAACCCTGTTTGGCAAGGTCATGGGCGCCTCGCCATCCGACATCAAGCTGGTGGCGCAGCGCCTGCACGACCATGCTTTCGAACCGCGCATGTCGGCGGAGGAGACGAAGCAGCTTGTCGCAAGCCTCGGCTACGACAGCCTGGATGCATTCTGCGCCGATATCGGCCTGCCCATGCATATCGCCGAGCGGTGGAGCCGTTTTGGCGTTTCCGGTGAGATGAAGCAGGTGTTCACGCTGCTGGCTGCCCAGCGCAAGCGGGTGGCCGAGGCGATCGCCGAGTTCGAATCCATGACCCATGTCGGCGTCGAGGATTTTTTGCGCGAACGCGGACTTATCTAGCTCGAACAGGAATCACTCCTAGCCGCTTTTGGCCAGCAGCGCGGTCGCCGTGTCGCTGTCGGTGATCAGCACATTGGTGCTGACGGCCTTCAGCGCAGCGAGGATCGCGGCAACCTTGCGTTTTCCGCCGGCGGCCAGCACGACATTCGGCACCTGGCCGACCATTTCGAGATCGATGGCCATGACGCGCCGATTGACCTCGTGGTCGACCAGCCGGCCCGCGGCATCGACGAAGTAGCACAGCATGTTGGCGACCGCGCCTTTCGCCTTCAGCGATACGATCAGCGACGACGGCACGATGCCGTGCCGGAAGATGGTGGCGTCCGGCGACATGTCGCCGACCGTGAGCAACGCGATGTCGGCGGCGGCCGCGCGCTGCCGCACATCCTGCAGGGTTGGTTGCGCCCACAGGAGATCGCGAAGCGAGGGATCGTCGACCGTCACCGGCGCAGTGATCTGATAGCTGTCGACCTCGAAGACATCGGCGACCTTGGCGGCGACGATCGACGGGTTGATCCATTGCGAATGCGGCAGGCTGCCGACCAGCGCCACCACCGAGGCGCGCTTCAACTGCCGGCGGGCGAGAAAGCCCAGGCTGGCATGCAGCGTCGCGCCGCCGCCGATGGCGAGCGTCATGCCGTCCTGCATCTGCTCGCCGAGAAAGGCGGCGACGGCGTGGCCGATCGCCTTCTCCAGATGGTCCTGGGCCGAGGGTGTCGGAATGACGACCGCGGCGTTGAGGCCCCAGCGTTTCTCAAGCGCTCGTTCGAGCGCCACCTGCTCGGCGGTCGGCGCGTTGATCATGGTGACGACGATGCCTTCGGCTGTGCAGGCGGCCAGCGTGCGCATGACCTTCACCCGGGAGACATCGAGCTTTTCGGCGATCTGCTCCTGCGTGAAGCCTTCGACATAGTAGAGCCAGGCCGTCTTCACGTTGAGATCCGACGACACCATCGGCAGGCGGGCCGGTCTGGGTTTTTGCGTGGGCATGTCTTCTGGTCCCTCATCAGCCGTGGCCGGGCCGCGTTGTCCTCATCGGAGAAACGCCGGCCGGATGTCAACCGGATGCCGGGTTGCGGCATGCCGATAGTTGCACATCTCTGTTCATTTGTAATTGACATTGTACATATGAACATATTTTGTGGGTTTCACGCGCTGTGTCATCCACCAGTCATATGCGCCGTGCAGGGAGGAAGAGACGGGGAGCCGGCCAGGGGCCGGACCGGTCATGCACAGACAAGACAGGAGGTCTCATGAAGACGCACTTCATCAAGCTGCTGGCCAGCCAGCTGGCGCTCGCGGCAACTTTGTTTGCCGGCGTGGCAAACGCCGAAACACTGACGCTCTACACATCGCAGCCGGAGGCCGACGCGGCCAAGACCGTGGACGCCTTCAAGAAGGCGCAGCCCGGCATCGACGTGACCATCTATCGCTCCGGAACCAGCGACATCCTGACCAAGATGGCGGCCGAGTTCGCCGCCGGCAGCCCGCAGCCCGACGTGCTTTTGATCGCCGACGCGGTCTCGATGGAGCTTTTGAAGAAGGACGGCCGGCTGATGGCCTATCCCGAGGCCAAGCTCGATGGCATCGAGGCCGACACCTATGATCCCGACAAGACCTATTTCGGCAGCAAGCTGATCACCACCGGCATCGTCTACAACACCGCTGCCGCCGAAAAGCCAGAGCATTGGGCCGATCTCGCCAAGCCCGCCTATGCCGATGGTCTGGTCATGCCGAGCCCGCTCTACTCGGGTGCCGCCGCCTACCTGCTCTCGGGCTTCGTCGGTGACGCCAACTATGGCTGGGATTTCTTTCAGAAGCTGAAGACCAACAACACCGTCAGCGTGCGCGGCAATGGCGCGGTGCTGAAGTCGGTGGCATCGGGCGAGAAGCCCTATGGCATCCTGGTCGACTTCATGGCGATGAATGCCAAGAAGAAAGGCTCGCCGGTCGAGTTCGTGTTCCCCAGCGAGGGCGTGCCTGCAGTGACCGAACCGGTCGCCATCATGAAGACCGCCAAGAATGTGGACGGCGCCAAGAAGTTCGTCGACTTCATTCTTTCCGATGATGGCCAGAAGCTGGCGCTGTCCATGGGCTACCTGCCGGCGCGCGCCTCGGTCGGCCGTCCCGACTGGCTGCCGGAAGGCGTCAAGGTCAAGGTGATGGCGTTCGACACCAAGGCGATCGTCGCCAAGACCGACGCCGACAAGGCAAAGTTCTCCGAACTGTTCGGCGGCTGAGCCGGCAATCGCTTCGGGATGCCGTCTCAGCGGCATCCCGAAGCGCTACGAACAAAGCCGATCGCGGATCGATCCCAGGAAAATCAATCATGTCCACACGGATAAGGGAAAGTCGGGGCCAGGAAATGGCCCTGACGGCGGCGGTGGCCGTCGTCATCGTACTGCTTTCCCTGTTGCCGATGCTGCGGCTCGTCAAGGAGATCGTGGCGCCCGGCGGCACGATGTCGACCGTGGCCATCGAGGCCGGGCTGAGAAGCCCGGCGACCTGGATCGCCACCTGGCATACGCTGGTCGTCGGCATAGGCGGCACCCTGCTTGCGGTGCTGTCGGGAACGCTGGTGGCAGTTCTCGTCTCGCTGACGGACATTCGCGGCCGAAGCGCCCTGGTGCTTTGCTACGTCATGCCGCTGATGATCGCCCCGCAGGTGACGGCTCTGGCCTGGCTGCAATTGTTCGGCCCGGCCAGTCCGTTTCTCAAGCTATTCGGCGCGGCACCGCCGCTCGGCACGAAAAATCCACTCTATTCGACATCGGGCATCATTCTGCTGCTCGGCGTGCAGTATGGTCCGCTGGTCTTCCTGCTGGTGCGTGCCGGCCTGCGCAAGCTGCCGCGCGAACTGGTCGAGGCGGCGCGCGCCGGCGGCGCCGGCTGGTTCACCGTGCTGGTCACCATCGTGCTGCCCCTGATGACGCCGTCGATCATGGCCGCGGCGGCACTGGCCTTCGTGTCCTGCGTCGGCAATTTCGGCATCCCGGCCTTCCTCGGCATTCCCGCCAACTATCTCGTGCTGCCGACGCTCATCTACCAGAAGCTGGCCGGCGGCGGCCCCGCCGTGCTTGGCGAAACGGCCTTTCTTTCGGTGCTGATCGGCGTCATCGCCATGGCGGGCATTCTCGCCCAGGAGCTCATGAGCCGCCGCCGCGACTACCGCATCAGCTCCACCTCGCTGTCGGCCGAACCCTACGAGCTTGGCTGCTGGCGCCCCGCCGTCCAGGCCGGCATGTGGCTGCTGATCGTGCTGGTGCTATTCCTGCCGCTGTTCGGGCTGATGCTGACCTCGCTGGTGCCCGGCTACGGCATTGCGCTCACCGCCAAGACGGCGACGCTCGACAATTATCGCTTCGTGCTATTCGAGCACGATGCGGCGAGCCGCGCCTTCTTCAACAGTTTCTGGCTGTCGATCGCGACGGCCTTCTTCGCGGTGCTCGTCGCCGTGCCGATCGGCTATCTGATCGCTTGGGGCAAGCAGCGCTGGGTGCGGCTGCTCAATCTGTCGGTGGAACTGCCTTATGCCTTGCCCGGCGTGGTGCTGGCGATCGCCTCGCTGCTGCTCTTCCTGCGACCGATCCCGCTGACCGGCATCCAGCTCTACAACACGGTCTGGATCATCCTCTACGCTTACCTTGCCCGCTTCCTGGTGCTGGCTCTGCGGCCGACCATCAGCGGCTATCACCAGATCGACCGGGCGCTGGAGGAAGCGGCGCAAGTGGCGGGCGCCGGGCTG
The DNA here is from genome assembly GCF_000176035.2 of Mesorhizobium opportunistum WSM2075. Classification (NCBI taxonomy): domain Bacteria; kingdom Pseudomonadati; phylum Pseudomonadota; class Alphaproteobacteria; order Hyphomicrobiales; family Phyllobacteriaceae; genus Mesorhizobium; species Mesorhizobium opportunistum. Next base: position 1,560,932 of record NC_015675.1, read on the forward strand.
TTCACGCGCATGCGCACCATCATCTTTCCGCTGGTGGCACCAGCGGCGATCGCCGGCGGACTGCTGATCTTCATGACGGCGCTCAGCGAACTCACCGTCTCGGCGCTGCTGTGGTCGTCCGGGTCGGAGACGATCGGCGTGGTGATGTTTTCCTTCGAGCAGGGCGGCGATTCCAACTACGCGGCGGCGATGTCCGTCATCACGGTCGCGGTCACCTTCGTGCTGATGCTGGTGACCAATCTGCTTGCCCCTCATCTTCCGAGTGGAGTTCTGCCATGGCGCGACTGACCCTGGACCATGTAACCAAGAGCTTCGCCGATTTCGACGCCCTGAAGGACGTATCGATCGACGTCGCCGACGGCGAGTTCCTGGCGGTGCTCGGGCCGTCCGGCTGCGGCAAGACCACGCTGCTGCGGCTCGTCGCCGGATTCGAGAAAGTGACGTCAGGCGAGATCCGTATCGGCAGCCAGATCGTGTCGGCCAAGGGCGGCAGCGTCGCGCCGGAAAAGCGGCGCGTCGGCATCGTCTTCCAGAACTACGCGCTGTGGCCGCATATGACGGTCGCCGAAAACATCGGCTATTCGCTGAAAGTGGCGAAGCTCGACAAAGCGGCGGCGCGCCGGAAGGTCGAGGACGCACTCACCCTGGTCAACCTGCAGGGCTTGGGCGAGCGCAGGCCCGCCAATCTCTCCGGCGGCCAGCGTCAGCGCGTTGCCTTGGCGCGTTGTCTGGTCGCCGCGCCGTCACTGGTGCTGTTCGACGAACCGCTCGCCAATCTGGACGTGCATTTGAGAGCCTCGATGGAAGACGAGTTCGCCGCCTTCCACAAGCGCACGGGCACGACCATCGTGTACATCACCCACGACCAGGCCGAGGCGATGGCGCTGGCCGACCGCATCGCGGTGATGGATCATGGGCGCCTTGCGCAGCTGGCGACGCCGCGCGAGCTCTATCATGAGCCGGCAAATGAGATGGTGGCCTCCTTCATTTCGCATGGAATTTTGCTTCCTGCCGATGTGCTGAGCGCCGAAGATGCCGGTCACTGCAAGGTCAGGGTTCTCGGAGCCGAGTTGGTCGTTCGCTGCCGGGCCGGTGAGCAGCCACGCGCCGGCGCAAAGATATGCTGCCGCTCGGCCGATCTCGACGTTTCGCCTGACGGACCCGGCTTTGACGGCCTCGTCAAGCGGGTGATCTACCAGGGTGGTGCCGCGCGCATCGAATTCACGCCTTCCGCCGGTCCCGATCTCACCTTGCATTTCGAACAGCCCGATCCGGTGATCCTGGAGAGCGGAGCCCAGGCACGGCTGCGCATAAAGTCCGGTTGGCTGATCCCGGGGGCAGCATCGTGATGATGCTGGACTTGTTTGGCGGCTTTGGCGAAAAGGGCCGCACCAGCCTCGCCGTCAGCAGCGGCAGTGATCGCATTCTGCTCGATATCGGCATCAAGGTTGGTGCCTCGGGGGCGGAATACTATCCGGCGCTCGACGGGTCGGTCGCCGACATCGACGCGGTCTTCGTCTCGCATGCGCATGAGGATCATGTCGGGGCGCTGAGCTGGCTGCTGTCGCGCGGCTATGCCGGCCCGATCTTCATGACGGCCGAAACCCGCGAAGAGGCGCCGGCGACACTTGCCGCCTATGCCGACCCCGCGGACTTCAAGCGTTTTCCAATTCCAGACGATCGTATCGAAATCTTCGAACCCGGCGATACGCTGAAAAGCGGCAATCTGACGATCAGGACGGGACGGTCGGGGCATGTCGTAGGCGGCGTCTGGTTCGCCGTCGATGACGGGAAAAGCCGTGTCGCCTATTCGGCCGATGTCGTGCCGGACAGCAACGTCTTCGTCATGGATACGATCCCCCATTGCGATCTCCTGGTCTTCGATGCCTCCTACGGCGCCGACCCTGTGCCGGGAGCGGCGCGGGCGCGCGAAATCTCGCAGTGGGTGGCAAGGCATTCAGATGGGTGCCTGCTGCCGACGCCGCTGTCGGGACGATCGCTGGAGCTGATCGCGGCCTTGCCGGGGCCGTTTGCCATCCACGCCGGCATGCGCACGTCGCTGGAAGCGCAGATCGGCGCCACGACGGCCTTGCTGCCCGGCGTTTGCGAACTGCTGCGTGCCCGCTTGGCAAGCGCCGCCGACTGGGCCGATGACGACACATTGCCGGCCTTGCCGCTGCTCGCGGATGACGGCATGGGTGCGGCCGGTCCGTCGTCGCGCCTTCTGCCGCGCGCCGACCAAGCCGGGTTGCCGGTGCTGCTCACCGGACACCTGCCCGCCGGTTCACCGGGCGATCTCCTGCACAAGGCCGGCCGTGCCGACTGGGTGCGGATGCCCACCCATCCGACGCTGTCGGGCAATGTCGGTATCTGGGAGAAGGCGGGACGGCCCGACGCGCTCGGTCATTCCTGCACGACCGATCTTCTGAATGACCTGAAAACCCACATCCCGTCGCTGCGCACGCAATGCCGTACCGGCCAGCGCATCGCGGTGCCGGCTCTAAGTCAAGGAGATCGAGCATGATGTCGTCCGAAAAGCCGCTTCACACTTTTCGGCACCATGCTCTGGGGAGTAAACAATGAGAATCCTGATCTGCAATGATGACGGCATCGAAGCGCCGGGACTTGCCCGTCTCGTCAACGCGGTCACCGGTCTGAGCGATGATGTCTGGGTGGTGGCGCCCGATGGCAAGCGCACCGCCGCCGGGTCGTCGCTGACGATCGCGAGACCTTTGACGATGCGGCGCGTCAAGCCGAACTGGTACTCCTGCTCCGGCACCCCGGCCGATTGCGTGGTGAGTGCGATGACATGGCTGTTTGCCGATGAGAAGAAGCCGGACCTCGTGCTGTCGGGCGTCAATGACGGCCGCAACGTCGCCGAAGACCTCGCCTATTCAGGCACGCTCGGCATTGCGCGGGAAGCGACCTTCTGGGGCGTCCCGGCGATCGGCTTTTCGCGTGTGAAGAATCCTGATTTTACCGATGGCGACGACCACTGGCTCGGCACGTTGATTGCTTCATTGTGGCAATCGCGCGGGGATTGGACGAGCGAGGGACATTGGCTCAGCGTCAACCTGCCGACTTCGCTGCCGGCCGAAATCCGGCAGCCGCGCATCGGCCGTGACAAGATTGGCCGCACCGCCGAAATTCTGGAAAGCGATGCCGATCGCACCGTCATTACCGTGCCGCGCGGTCGTGCCCATGCAAGCGAGCCGGGCGACGAGAACGCGGCGATCGATGCCGGCTTTGTCAGCATCAACCGGCTGAACTGGTTTGGCGAAACGCGGCTGGACGAACGGTTTCTCGACGGGATCCCGAGCCAGCGGCAAGCTGGCTGATCCGAGGTCTGGATCGTCGAGCCGCTTGAACCGTGCCAGCACTTTAGTCTCTCCGGCCCGCGACCGTGGATCACCAACCTGTCAGCGGCTAAATCGCGTCAATCCAATGCTTATGCTTGAAGCCGCCGTTATTTCATTCCACATCGGGCGCAATGAACGGCAAGATACGAGAATGGGTTCGCAGTTGGCGATGGGCCTTGGTCGCATCGCTGATCCTGCATGCCTTGATCGCAGGGTTCTTGTTCTTTGGCCTGCCGAGATCCGAGCAGCAGCCGGATCAGCAGGAACAGCCCGTCAATGTCGCGATCGTGCCGCCGCCCGAGACGCCTAAGCCGAAACCTGCGCCAAAGCCACCGGAGCCGAAACCTGAGAAGAAGGCTGAAAAGCCGCCTGAACAAAAGCCGCCTCCGGAACCGCCGAAACCACCAAACGACGAGGTTCTGAAGCGCGTTTTCCAATACGGCCAGAAAGATACCGGGCCGGAGAAATCACTCGACGGTAGCAGCGCCAAGCCCAACACGCCGTCGCCGGCCAAGGATGAGGCGGCGAAGCCGCCTGTAGCACCCGCGCCGACCCAGCCCGTCCCGGCTGCAACGCCACAGCAGAAGGCGGAGCCCAGCAAGCCTGACGAGAAGCCGGCGACCGTTGCGCCGGTTGAAAGGCCCGCGCAAAGCGAGGAGAAGCAGGCGGCCGAGGATACTGACAAACAGCCGCCGGAGGTCGCACCGCAACCCGCCGAAAAGCAAGCGGTCGTGACGCCAAAGCCATTGGAGGCTGAGACCGGTGGTAAGCCGGCGCCTCCAGCCTCGGCCGAAAAGGCAAAGCCCAAACCTTCAAAGCCTATGAAGTTCAAATCCGCAAGAGCCTTGAAGGCCCCAGGCGGGAATGCAGGGAAGCCAGGTTCGACGAACAACGAGGTTGCGGGATCGCCGGTCTATTCCGGCCTTCCGGGCGTTAGAAAGCTTTACTCGCAGGGGGCAACCGGCAATGCGTTCGCCACAAGCTCCATGGAGAACGTGCCGCGCGATCAGCGCATTGCCAACCTTTGCGCCAACGTACTGAACCAGGAATTGCAGCAGGCCGACTATTCTCCCAAATGGCTGCCAACCATTCCGCTTAAGGCAGGCAACGTTCTCAGCCGACCGGAGGCCGCCTTCAGCACGATGACCACTTGGTACCAGCTGAGCTTCCGGTGCGAGGTCGACACCGAGGCGACGAGGGTCTTGTCGTTCAACTTCCGTGTCGGCCCTGTGATCCCACGCAGCCAATGGCCGCGGCCTCTTTAGAATTGCTCTAATCGCTAAATTAGGCGGGCACGCCGAGTCCAGACAATTGCCGGCTAACTTCTTGCCAGTCGGCGCAGACGAAATCGGCGCCGGCCGCCATCAGCCGCGCGCCATGCTCGGCATAGGTATGGCCGCCGCCGGTGTAGCCGATCGCCGTCATGCCGGCGGCGACCGCGCCCTGGATGCCGAAGGGCGAATCCTCAATGACGATACAGTCCGCCGGATTGGCGCCCATCCTGGCGGCGGCGAACAGGAAGATGTCCGGCGCGGGCTTGCCGTTCTTGACCATCGAGGAACTGTAGATCGCGTCGCCGAAAAACCCTGCCAGACCAGTGACGGCAAGGCTGTGGTTGATGCGCTCGACCGACGATGACGAGGCAACGCAGCGGTCGCCCTCGAGCGTTTCCAAGAACGCGGCAATTCCTAGTGTCGGCTTCAATTCCTCGGAGAACAGGATCTTGGTCTCGGCCCAGATGTCGCTGGCCGCCGAAGCGGGAAACTGGTGGCCGGTTAACTCTTTGATTCGGATGATGATGTCGGACTGCTTCATGCCGACGCACTGGGCGATGATGCCGCCATGGACGCCCGGCATGCCGTGCTTTTCATAGACGCGCTCATAGGCCCTGGCGGCCAGCGGCTCACTGTCGACGAGGACGCCGTCGCAATCGAAAATGATGGGCCTTGGTCGCGCCACGCGCTTCTCTCCGGACTCGATTTCGCACATCGCTATCGGCAAAAAGTCAAATGTTCAATAGCGCGATGTTTGTGGTGGGGTCAAAGCTGGCGCAGCGCGTCGCTGGCGCGGGCGGATCCGAGCGCCCGTTGCATGGCTTGCCGGGACTGCGCGCGGTCCGGCGTGATCCAGTTCGGTTCCGCACCCAGGAAGCGGTCGAGGAAAGCCACCGCATAGGCCGGCATCTCGGTGACGTTCTCGCGATAGGACCACCAGGTACGCAGATCGTCGGCACATTTGTCGATGCTGGGTGCCGTGCCGAATTCCTGCTCGTAGATCGCCGAAATGACCGAGACGCAGTAGTTGGTGTAGAGGAACCCTTCCGGCCAGAAGCGGATGATTTCCAGCGTGCCGGCGTTCTGGTCCGTCTCGATGAGCTGCTCGAGGCCCGAGATTTCCCTGGCCGGTGCCTGCTTGATCAATTCGCGCAGCACGAGGCCGGCGGCAAAGACGATGAAGTCGGCGCGGTCGACCGCGGCGAAGCGCTTCTGCTCTTCCATGATCTCGACCCAGTCGAGAAAAGCCCGGGTCAGCTTCGCCTCGTCGATCTCGAAACGCACGCCGAACGTGTCCGAGACCACCTTGGCGCTGCCGCGGAAGGTGGCGCGGAACCAGCGCAGCTGCCGCAACCGGTGGCGCAGGTCGGGCATGAGGGCCAGTTCGTCCCTGAAGGGCAGTTCCATTTCACGCATCCCGTTTCGTCACAGGCTAGCACAGCCATGCCGCCGCCGAAATCGGCCGACGGCCCTGTGGATGACCGTGACCAGGGTCAATATCATACATATTGACATTCGCGGAAACAAATGTTCTCACTTTGCTGTTGTCGCGCGCCGGTCCAAGGTGCGCTTCAACTGAGGCTTCGGGAGGAGAACCGAATGGCGATTTGGCAGTGGGGACTGCTTCTGCTGGTTATTGTGTGGGCGCTGCAGTCGCTCGGCGTCTGGCTGCAGATGCGGCACTATTCGGATGTCTTCCGCGGTGTCACCGACCAGTACAAGGATGGCTTTGTCGGAGCCGGCAATTTTCGCGGCCGGCTGGCCAAGGGCACCATCGCGCTGGTCGTGGTGACGCCTGACCTGGTCGTGCGCCGCGTGATGGTGATGAGCGGCCGTTCCGTCTTCACCAAATTCAAGAGATTTCAGGAATTCGAGGGCGTTGCCCTCGATCGACTCCGGTCCAACCCTGCAATCATGGGGGAGGGGGAACCCGGTGTGGCCGAGGCCGTGAAGCGCGCGATCGAGCAGATCGACAAAGCACGGTCGGAGCCGGGGAAGAAGCCGGGCCTATCCGGTTTGAACGTAGCAAGGGCCTAAAGCACGCCGCGCACCGACTGGGATAAACCGGCGGGCGGCATAAGGAGGAGAAATGTCTGTATTTTCGTTGTTGGCGCAGCATGCCGACATGGCCGTGCACAATCTGCATGTCGCAGGTGCCATGGTCTCGGATGCTGCTTTGCATGGCAAGCTCGCCGTCGAGCATGCCTCCGACCATCTCGTTGTCCTCGCACAGGCGGACAGCGGACCGATCACCGTCGATCAGTTCAAGGAAAAGCTGAAAGAGGTCCAGCAGGAAGAGCAGCTCGGCTGGCTGACCGCCATCGGCAAATACTTCATCGGCATCTTCCAGAAGGGCGGCGAAGTGTTCGCCGGCTTCGTCACCGGCATCATTCCGACGCTGGTGGTGCTGATGACCGCCTTCTACGCCGTCACCGAGCTGGTCGGCGAAGAACGCGTGCACGGCCTGGCGCGCGGCGCCGGCCGTATCGCGCTGACGCGCTACACGCTGCTGCCGCTGCTGGCGGTGTTCTTCCTCACCAATCCGATGGCCTATACGTTCGGATCGTTCCTGGAAGAAAAGCACAAGCCGGCCTTCTATGACGCGGCCGTGTCCTACGTGCATCCGCCGCTTGGCCTGTTCCCGCACATCAATCCCGGCGAATATTTCGTCTGGGGCGGCATTCTCGTCGCGCTTCTGGAGCTGGAAAAGAAGGGTGCGGTCGTTGCCGGTTACCACGTCAAGGTGGCGATCTGGTACGCCATCGTCGGCCTCGTCGTCATCCTGCTCAAGGGCATGCTGACCGAGCGCATCACCGCCATCATGGCACGCCGCCAGGGCGTCGAGCTGTAAGGGCGGGAGGACATCATGGCCAAGACATACAAAGCCGTACGCATCTCCAGGGGCAACACAGGCTGGGGCGGCCCGCTCGTCATCGAGCCGACAGCGCAGCGCGACAAGGTCGTCTCCGTCACCGGCGGCGGCATTCATCCCGTGGCCCAACTTATCGCCGACATGACCGGCGCCACGGCTGTCGACGGCTTCAAGGCGCCGCCTGTCGAAGGCGAGATGGCGGTCGTCGTCGTCGATTGCGGCGGTACCGCCCGCTGCGGCGTCTACCCGCGCAAGCGCATCCCGACCGTCAACCTGACGCCGGTCGGCCAGGCTGGGCCGCTCGCCCAGTTCATCACGGAAGACATCTACGTTTCGGGCGTGAAGCCGGCCAACGTCACAATGGCGGACGGATCCGAAACGGTCACCACTGCGGGGGGAGCAGCATCGATGGGTTCAAGCAATAGCAATGCAGCCGCGGCACCACAGCCGCTGCCGAGCGAAGGCGGGCTTATCGGCCTGATCAGCTCGATCGGCCGCGTCATGGGTCGTGTGGTCGGCATCTTCTTCAATTCCGGCCGCCGCACCATCGACCAGGTCGTGCGCAACGTGCTGCCGTTCATGGCCTTCGTGACCATGCTCATCGGCCTGATCCTGTACACCGGCATCGGCGACGTGCTGGCCCAGCCGATGGGACCGCTGGCCAACAACATCGTCGGCCTGCTGATCATCTCGGCGATCTGCGGCCTGCCGTTCCTGTCGCCCATCCTCGGGCCAGGCGCGGTCATCGCGCAGGTCATCGGCGTCGCCATCATCGGTCCGCAGATCGCCAACGGCACGATTTCGCCGGCGATGGCCCTGCCGGCGCTGTTTGCCTACAACACCCAGGTCGGCTGCGACTTCGTTCCGGTCGGCCTGGCGCTGGGCGAAGCCAAGCCGAAGACGATCGAAATCGGTGTGCCGGCGGTGCTCATCAGCCGCCAGATCATGGGTCCGGTCTCGGTGCTGATCGCCTGGGTCGTCAGCCTGATCGTGTTCTAAGAAGCAATTCCAGGAAAAGTGTTCCACGGTTTTCCGTCCGGAATTGCTTCAAAACAAAAGAGATAGAGTGGCTCGCCGTTTCCATAAAACGATGAGCCACTCTATCTCAGGAGAGTTGGAAAATGAGGTTCGCCATATGACGGTTCTGTTGAGAACACGGGTCACAGCCATCGGACCCGAAGTGGCGGACCTTGCCGAAGGGGGCGTGGTCATCCTGTTCGCGGATGGCTCGCCGCCGGAGCTCGCCGAGGTTTCCGTGCTCCACAAGATGGAGCACGGACCCAGCGACGGCGCGCCCCAGAAGGGCGCGTCGATCACCCTTGGCGATGTTTCCGCGACCATAACCGCGGTCGGCTCCAGCGCATGGAGCAAGGTCCTCGAGATGGGCCACGTCGTCATCTCCTTCAGCGGCGCCAGCGAGGCCGAGAGGCCGGGCGAGATCTGTGCTTCGCAGGTCGATACACAAGCGCTCGTGGCCGCCCTGAAGACAGACGCGATCATCACCATCGCCGCCTGAAAGCATCGCGCCGCGACCCATCTGGTTTTGGCGCTCAAAAAAGCAGAGTATTTGCCATGGAACGCTCGACCATCGTCAGAGTGCATGAAGGTCTGCACGCCCGTCCCGCCACGCGGTTCGTCAAGCTCGCCAAGGGCTTCGAATCCGATGTCGAGCTGGTCAAAGACGGCAAGGCGGTCAGCGCCAAGAGTTCCGTCAAGCTGATGCTGCTGGCGGTCAAGGAAAACCAGGAAGTCACGGTGCGGGCGAACGGCGCCGACGCCATCGAGGCCATCGAGGCGCTGATCGGCTATCTGGAAAACCCCAAGGCCGGTCTCGACGATGAAGAACCGCAGACCCCAGCGAATGATGCCTGGCGCGAAGGCGAGCCAGTGCCAGCGCCTCATTCCGCGCCGGCGGTATCAAGCGAAGCCAGGGGTCTGCGCGGTGTCGCCGCAAGCGAAGGCGTCGCCATCGGTCCGGCCTTCGCACATTTCCCGCCTGACATTGCCGGGCAGGGCCGCCTGTTGCAGGCCGATGAGATCGCCGGCGAGATCGACAGGTTTCGCGCCGCCATTGCCGCGGTCCAGGCGCGCATGGACCGGGCGTTGGCGCAGGACAGCCTGTCGGCCGGAGATCGCGGCATCGTCGCCGCACTCAGGGATATCGCCGCCGACGACAGCCTGACCGGCGAGGCCGAAAAAGCCATCAGGGGCGGCAATGATGCTGTTTCGGCCGTCATCACCGCCGCCTCTACCATCGCCGCCGATTTCAGCGCCGTCGACGACCATTATCTCAATGCGCGGGCCGACGATGTCCATGCCGTCGGGCGGCAGATCTGCCTGGTGCTGCTGGGCCAAGACGACGTCAGCCTGGAAAATATTCCCGAAGGCGCCATTCTCATCGCCGACGACATCGGCGCCTGGGATCTGGCGCGCGCGCCGCTGAAACGCATCGGCGGGGTGGTTTGCGGCCATGGCGGCGCCACCTCCCACATCGCCATCATCGCCCGCTCGCATGGCATTCCGGCGGTGCTGGGCCTCGGCAACCAGATCAATGCCCTGCGTGCCGCCCAAGAGGTGGCGCTCGATGGCAATAGCGGCCAGGTGATCGTCGACCCCGATGCGGCGGTGCGCGCCAATTTCGCCGGCCGCGTCGAAGCGGCGGCAAAGGAGCGTGCCGGGCTTAGCGTCTTCAAGACGGTGACGCCGAAGCGCGCCGACGGCAAGGTTATCGAGGTCGCCGCCAATATCGGCTCGCTGGAAGAGATCGAGGCGGCGCAGGAAGCCGGCGCGATGGGTGTCGGCCTGTTCCGAACCGAGCTTCTGTTCATGCGCCATATGCATCTTCCCTCGGAGGACATGCAGGCCGAGACCTATGCGGCGCTGGCCAAGGCCTTCGCACCCTACCCGGTCATCGTGCGCACGCTCGACATCGGCGGCGACAAGCCGATTGCCGGCATCGAATTCCCCGACGAGGAGAATCCTTTCCTCGGCTGGCGCGGCATCCGCATGTGCCTCGACCGGCCCGATATCTTCAAGCGCCAGCTCAGGGCGCTGCTCCGGGCAGCCGTGCACGGCAACATCAAGGTGATGCTGCCGATGGTGTCCGATATTTCCGAAGTCACGCGCACCCGCGCACTGGTCGATGAATGCGCCGCCGAGCTGAAGGCCGAAGGCGTACCTTACGCAACGTTCGACCTCGGCGTGATGATCGAGACCCCGGCCGCCGTGCTGATCGCGCCGGCGCTGGCAAAAGAAGTGGCCTTCTTCTCGATCGGCACCAACGACCTGACCCAGTACATCATGGCCGCCGACAGGCTGAACCCTACGGTGGCCAAGCTCAACGACGTCACCAATCCGGCCGTCATGTCGGCGATCGAGCTGACGGCCAAGGCCGGCGTCGCCGCCGGCATCATGGTCGGCATGTGCGGTGAGGCTGCCGGGCGGCCGGATCTCATTCCCACCTTCGTCGAGATGGGACTGACCGAACTTTCGATGAGCCCGGCCTCGATCCAGCGCGCCAAGAAGACCATCACGGCCATGGCCGGGGACTAAATCCCTGAGCTACGGCAAATGCGCAAGCAAGGTGGCAAAGACAGGGGTCAGTTCGGCGATCGGGCTCGCCCTGCCGCAGGCCTGAACGATGCGGTCGTGACGTATATCGGCCGCCAGGATCGCGATCTCCAGCATGTCGGGCTCCGGCGCGCCGTCGCGGCCGGTCGTCGCCAGGCCGCAAGCCAAGACGACCGGTGCCAGACAGCTTATGTCGAGTGCCCGGTCACCCGCCGCCGTCGTTTCCGGGGCGGCTTCGCCAAAACGGACCGGGCGCTGGGCGAGGCACTCGACCAGCAGCGCCGAACAGGTGGCCGCGATCGCCTGCAGGCCGGCACCGGGCGCGGTCAGCGCAGCCAGCAGATCGCCATGCCGCTTGCGCATCGTGGCATGAACGGCGGCGAAATCGGCTTCATGGATACGGGCATTGTCGATCTTCAGCCCGGCAAGCACCGCCTTGGTCAGATAGTACATGTCGCGCCGGAACAGGCGCTCCGCGCTCAACTGCCGGTCCTCGTTTCCGGCCGGGAAATAGGTGCCGAGGCCCTTTACGGTCGTTCCGTCGACCTTGATCGGTCGCTCGTGCGGGACAAAGGATTCGGCGATCGACAGGGCTTCGTCGACGGCACTCGCGGCGTGGCTGAGCAGGCCTTCGATGCCTTTGCCCGGAAACGGCGGCAGATGGCTGGTGGCTTCGCGCAGCAGGCTGGCGTCGCCGGTGCCGTCATGGCGGCTCTGGCGGATGATGTCGCGGACTTCCCGCAACCGGTCCTTCAGGTTGACGCGGACATCTTCGGAGATTTGTCGGAGCATCGCGGGTCGCCTCGAAAGTGCCGTGGAGGGCCGTCAGCAGCAGCCAGCCACCAACACTACATTGTTCCTATCGATTGGCAGATCAATAGGCGATACTAAAACGGCATGCAGAATCGGCAATGGGGTGCTGGTCCATCGCTGCGGGGGAGGAATGATTTGGGCAGGCGACGACAAACCGGAGAGGGGCGGGCCGACGAGGGGCGGATAGGAGCCGGAGCGACCGAGCAGGTCGCCAGCGAGAGCCGGACGGATCGCCTCAGGATCCGCGCCGCCTGGATGTATTTCGTCGAGCAGATGACGCAGAACGAGATCGCCGACGTGCTCGGCGTCGGCCGCGTCACCATCGTGCGCATGCTGGCGGAGGCCCGCGCGCGCAACGAGGTGAAGATCACCATCGAGAGCGAGCTCCTGGAGATCGTGCGGCTGGAGCGTGCGCTCGAAAGGACCTTCGGCCTGCAGCAGGCGCTCGTGGCGCCGCTGACGGCGGCCAATGCCGATCCGATCCCGGCAATCGCCGCCAAGACCGGCATGTTCCTGTCCGATGCGATGAAATCGGGCATGCGGGTCGGTGTCGGCTGGGGTGTAACGCTGTTCCACACTTTGCCGTTCATCAGCGCCAAGTCGCTGACCGATTTCAGCGTGATATCGCTGCTTGGCGGTGTTGGCGTCGCGCGCCGGGTCAACCCGGCCGAGTTCGCCTGGCGCTTCGCCCAGATCTTCCAGGGTGACGGCTATCTGATGCCGACACCGGCCGTCGTCGACAGCGTCGAGACCAAGATCGCGCTGGTCGAGCGCTGCGGCCTGCAGGAGATTTTCGAAATGGCCGACGCGCTCGATGCCGTCCTGCTGAGCGTTGGCGGCATCGCTTCGGCCACCACCTTCTCGCGCGGCGGCTTTCTCAAGGAAGCGGACCGGGAGGCCCTGCTTGCGCGTGGCGCGGTCGGCGACCTTCTATTCCATTTCTATGACCGCAACGGCGACCTGGTCGACCATCCCGTCAATAGCCATGTGATGTCGGTGGATGTCGATCGCCTGCGCAAGGCGCCGATCCGCATCCTCACTTCCGGCGGCGAGGAGAAGACAGCGGCGCTGCTCGGCGCCATGAACCTGATCGCGCCGACGATCCTGATCACCGACGAGGAAAGCGCAAGGCGCATGCTCGATGCGGTCAGCGGAAGCTGAAGGAAGCCGTGATGTAGTCCGGCCAGGCCTGCTGCTCGTCGAAAACGGCGGCAAGATCCGATGTGTCGGCCAGGATTCCGCTCAGCACCAGCGCCGTGGCGACGCCGGCGCCATTTCCGCCCGCTATGTCGTGCTCGACGCTGTCGCCGACGCAAACCACGCTGTCACGGTTCGGCGCGCCGGCCAGCGCCAGCGCGGCGTCGAAAATCGCCGGATAGGGCTTGCCGATGCGGGTGACGCTGCCGCCAAGGCTTTCATAGAGATCGGCGAGTTCCCCGGCGCCGAAGCGGGGTCCGACCGCTGTCAGCATGATCCTGTCGGGATTGGTGCAGAAGCATGGCACCTGCCGTGCCGCTGCCGCGGCCAGCAGCCTGCGGTAATGGTCGAGGTCGTAACGGTCGCCCTCGCTGGCCGAGATCAGCACCAGTTCGGCGTCTTCGCCGGCCTCGGTCAGCACAAAGGGCAGGCCGTCGATCGCCGTGCGGTCGTTGTCGCGGCTGATCAGCAGGCATTTTGTCCCGGGCCGCAGCCTTCCCGATGCCGCCATGTCATTGAAGGAGCGCCATGCCACCTCGCCGGAGGACACAAAATGGTCCCAGCTTCCGGCGACGAAGCCGAGCTTGAGCAGGCGCTCCTCGTTGGGCCTGGCACGCTTGCCGGAATTGGAAATCAGCACCACTGTCTTGCCGGCGTGCTTCAGCGCCGACAATGCCGCCACCGCGCCGGGATAAGGGGCCTGGCCGTCATGCAGCACGCCGAACTGGTCGAGCAGGAAAACCTGATAACGCTCAGCCAGCGGCGCGATGCCGTCGAGACGTTCGATCCTTTTCGCGCTCATGCCAGCCCTGCCTTGGCCGCGCCCTTCAGCGCCAGCCTGGCGGTGCCGGCTGCAGCCTCGTCGGAGAGCGTGGGCAGGAAATCGACGCCGAGCTTGCGCTGCCGGATCGCCGTCCATGCCGGATTCGCCGCGCCGCCGCCGACGCTCCTGACCGATGTCAGCGCAGGTGCGCCAAGCTCCGCCAGTCTGCCGTAGCCGAGCGCCTCGATCGCGGCCATGCCCTCCAACATCGCCTTGAGATAGTCGGCGTCGTCTGCCGGCCTAGGGGTGAGGCGCGGCGGCAATGCTGGATCGGCGATCGGGAACCGTTCGCCCGCTGTGCTCAGCGGATAGTAATCGAGGCCAGTCTCGGTCGTAGGGTCGATCGCCGCGCTGAGTTCGATGATCCGCGCGAGCGGAAAATGCTGGGCCAGTACCTTGCCGCCGGAATTCGAGGCGCCGCCCGCCAGCCAGGTGTCGCCGAGGCGATGGCTGTAGATGCCGAAGCGCGGCGCCGAGATCGGCCGGTCGGACAGGATCTTGATGGTCAGCGAGGATCCCAGTGCGGTGACGCCGTCGCCGATGGCCGTGGCGCCGGTCGCCAGGAACGAGGCGCAGCCGTCGGTGGTGCCGGCAACCACGGCCACGTCGCGCGGCAGGCCGAACAGATCCGCCATGGCTGGGGTGAGGGTGCCGGTGATATCGCCGGGCTCGACCACGCGCGGCAGCAAGTCCATGTGCATGCCGGTGGCCGCGATCCAGTCCGGCCAGCGCCGGGCCTCGACGTCATAGCCCGTCTTCAGCGCGTTGTTCTCGTCGCTGACATCGAAGCGGCCGGACAGGTTTGCGGCAATCCAGTCGGCCTGGTGCTGCACCGCCGCGATGCCGGGCAGATGCTGGAACAGCAAAGCCTTGGCGAGGCCCGACGTCGCCCCGTGGGCGGCGCTAGCCTCCGGTGCCTCGCGCGCGATCGCGGCCAGGATACCGTCGTCGGCGACCTTGTCGTTGTACATCAGCGGTTCCGCCAGCGGCCGCCCGGCGACGTCGACCGGCAGCAGCGTGCCCGACGTGCCGTCGATGGCGATGGCGCGAACCGTGGCGCGGTCGATGCCTGAAAGCAGCTCCGTCAGCGCCGCCTGGACCGCTTGCCACCATGCCGAGGGCGCGCGTGGATCCTGGCTGAACGTGTCGAGGCGGACAGCGGACTGGCCGGCAATGGAAAAGTCCGGACGCATGGCGACGGCGCGCGCGCCCGACGTGCCGATGTCGATGCCGATGACAAGAGGCATCATGTCAGTCCTTTGCTAGCCGCCGGCCGCGTTGAGCTTCTGGCGATACTGCTCGGCGTCCCAGTTGACCAGTTCGTCGTTTTCGGCGGCGGTGAGATAGTTCAGCCGCGCCGCGACGTCGACGCGTGCCGTCACGTCGGCGAGGCAACGCTGCATGGCATCGGCGCCGGCGCTGGCGTCGCCGCGCATCAGGACGCCGGCGCCGGGAAACAGGATCGCCACTGGTGCGGCGCCGAGCCGCGCGACGACGCCGGCCGCGTCCTCGCCTGGCTTGGCCACGACCGAGCCCCGGCCGAGGAAGATGACATGGTCCGGATAGAGGCTGCCGGCCTCGGCCATGCGGCGGCTTTCCGGATCGAGCGCGACCGCATGCGCCTCGATATCCGCCGGCAATCGGTAGACGCTGTCGCCGGCAAGCGTTGTCAGGGCCACGATATCTGGCGCGGCGGTAACGCGTGCCGGCCGCGCCAGCAGCGACCGGACGCGGCGCAGCAGAAGGTCAGCCTCGGCCACGGTTTCGGCGGCGACGACCAGTCCGTGATTGCCAAGGATCAGCACATCGACACCGGGCCGCAGCTTCTCGGCAATGCCGCGGGCGAGCGGCAGACCTGGCCGGAAATAGGGGACATAGGCCCATTCGATGCCGTCCAGCCGCCTAGCGACCTCAGTCTCGCCATTGGCCTGCACGGCAAGCGAAATCGTATCGACGCAATGCACGTGCAGGACCACGCGCTGTGGCATCAAGGCATGCACCGTGGTCTCGATCGATGGGCGCAGGCCGCGCGGATTGAGTTCATCGATGGCAAAGGCCTGCGGCTTGTCGGCTGCCGGATTGCGCTCTTCGACCGCCTTGAGCAACGGCGCCATCGCTACCGGCACCATGATGTCGTCGCTGAGCGCATCCTTCAGCCATGTGCCCGAAGCCTTGATCCACAGCGTGTCGCCGGCCTTGAGCGAGGTGTTGCCGCCCGCCGCCTGGGTCATGTGCGGGTTCAGCCCGATGCCGGCTGAAAGCGCCCGCAAGGCTGCCAGTTCCTGTGCATCAGCCTGGTTTGCCATGGCGCCTTCTTCTCCCTGCACGAAATCCCGTCGCCGGGACCGACATTTGGCGGAGATATCGCAGATATGAGTGATCTACGTCAACAGTGATCTACTATCCTCAAAACAGCTTGCAATCCGACTAATGTTGAGTAAGTTGCGCCAATTGTCATGAAAAATGGCATTTCGGGAGGAAAGTGTTGAGCGACTTCGGCCGCCAGCGTCAGATCGTCGAACTGCTGCGGGACCGCCCGTTCGCCTCGGTGCGCGAGCTGCAGGAGCGGCTCGGCGTTTCGGCGGCGACGGTCAGGCGCGATATCGACAGGATCGATGAAGCCGGGGAAGCCCGGAAGGTCTATGGCGGCATCTCGGCGCTCGACGGCGCTTCCCATGCGGGCGTCGCCTATGCCCGGCCCTATGACGAGAACCGTGACCTCGCCGTCGAGGCCAAGCGGCAGATCGCGGCCGTTGCCGCTACCATGGTGCGCGACGGCGACGCGGTCATCGTCCATGGCGGCTCGACCTGTTTCCATCTCGGCGTCAAGCTCGCCGAGCGCAACATCCGGCTCTACACCAATTCGATGCCGCTCGCGGCCTATCTCAGCGATCACGGCCATTGCAGCCTGACGGTTGCCGGCGGCGAGCTGCATCGCGAACCCGGTATCATCCATTCGCCGACGCAAGCCACTCCCTTCTACGCCTCGAAATTCTTTCTGGGCGCGCAAGGCCTTAATCAGGAAGGGCTGCTGGAATCGCACCCGCTGCTGGTGCGCTCCATCGTCGATCTCAGCCTGTGCGCCGACCAGATCGTGGTGCTGGCCGACAGCCGCAAGCTTTCCATCCACGCGCGCAATGTCTCGCTGCCCCTGTCGCGCATCGGCACGCTGATCACCGATGATGGCCTCTCCGATACCGATGCACGCATGCTGGAGGACGCAGGCGTCATGGTGCGGATTGCTTCCACCTTGGGAGCCGTCCCATGAAACTGGCGGTGCTCGACTTCGGCAAGACCAATTCGAAGCTGTTTGTCTTCGGCCAGGACGGACGCATCCTCGACGAGCGCCGGACCCAGCCGAAATGGACGCGCCAGAGCGGCTTCAGCGTGCTTGACGAGGCCGACCTCCACGATTGGGCGCTCAGCACTGTCACTGACGCGGTCGACAACCATGGTGTCGAAGGGGTGATGGTATCCGGCCATGGCTGCACCTTTGCCCTGGTGGACGATGAGGCGCTGACGCATCCGATCCTCGACTACGAGCAGGAGCCGCCGGCCGAGATCGCCGCTCGGATCGATCCTCGCATTCCCGATTTCGCCGAGACGTTCTCGCCGCGCCTGCCGCTCGGTTTCAACTATGGCCGCCATATGCTGTGGCTGCAGGAGGTCGATCCCGACGCATTCGCGGCGGCGACAGCGATCCTCGGCTATCCGCAATACTGGAGCTGGCGTCTCGGCGGCAGGCCGGTTTGCGAAGTGTCCTATCTCGGCTGCCATTCGCATTTGTGGGCGCCGCGCAAGCGTGATTTCTCTTCGCTGGTGGATACCGAAGGCTGGCGCGGCCGGATGCCGGCGTTCGCGCGTGCCGGCGCCGTCATCGGCGAGCAGCGTCTGGGCGGCGCGGCGCGGCCGGTCGCCATCCACAACGGCGTCCACGATTCGAATGCGGCTCTCCATGCCTATCGCCGGCAGGAACTTGGCCCGCTGACCGTGGTGTCGACCGGCACCTGGGTCGTCGTGCTCAATCCCGACTGCCCGCTCGACGCACTCGACCAGGATCGCGACATGCTGGTCAATGTCGATGTCGACGGCGGCCCGGTGCCGACCATCCGCTTCATGGGCGGGCGCGAATTCGCCGCCATCAGCGATGGCTGGCAAGGCGCGATCCCGAATGGCTCGATCCAGCAGGCAATCGGCGCAGGCATCATGGCGCTGCCGAGCTTCGCGCCGGGCGGGCCGATGCCGGATCGTCCCGGCCGGCTGCTTGGGCGCATGCCCGATGCCGGGGAGCGCGCGGCCGTGGCACTGCTCTATGTCGCACTGATGGTCGATCTCTGCCTCGACCTGATCCATTCGCAAAACACTGTCATCGTCGATGGCGGGCTGAACGTTGGCGGACTGCTTGCCGGACTGCTGGCGCAACTGCGTCCCGGCCAAGCCTTCATGCAGGGCGCCTCGCTGGAGGGCAGCGCCACGGGTGCGGCAGCGCTCGCCTTCGAGAGTGTCGGGCGTGAATTCGCCGCCGAGGTACCGGGACCGGTGACAGCGGCGCGCTTCACCGGCCTTGCCGGCTACCGCGACGACTGGCGCGATCTCGTCGCCGGCCGCGGCACGGCGGGCAAAGCGGTAGGAGGCGCGCGATGACCGCGACAGCCAAGCCCGAAACGACACGTCAGCCTGTGCTGGAGATGCGCCACATCTCCAAGACCTTCGGTGCGATCCGCGCCTTGCACGATGTCTCGCTCAGCGTCCATGCCGGCGAGTTGCACGCGCTGATGGGCGAGAACGGCGCTGGCAAGTCGACGCTGATGAAGGTGCTGTCGGGCGCCTATCGGCCGGATCCGGGCGGCGAGATCCTGATCGATGGCGTGCCCGCCGCGACCGGCGATCCGATCAAGGCGCGCGCTGCCGGCATCGCGGTGATCTATCAGGAGCTGTCGCTGGCGCCCAACCTGACAGTGGCGCAGAACATCTTCCTCGGCAACGAGCCGCGGCGTTTCGGCATCGTCGACCGTGAGCAGTGCAACCGGCGCGCCAGCGAGATCGTCGGCCGGCTCGGCGTCTCCTTCTCGGCGCGCGTCCTGGTCTCCAGCCTGTCGCTCGGCGAGCGCCAGCTGGTCGAGATCGCCCGCGCTTTGTCGACCAATGCGCGCATCATCGTCATGGACGAGCCGACGACGTCGCTGACCTCGCGCGAGACCGACCGCCTGTTCGAGGTGATCGCGACGCTGAAGGCGCAAGGCATCGCCATCATCTACATCAGCCACCGCATGGAAGAGGTCTACCAGCTCGCCGATCGCGTCAGCGTGCTGCGCGACAGCGGCTATGTCGGCACGCTGGAGCGCGCCGACCTCAACGCCTCGCGGCTGGTGTCGATGATGGTCGGCCGCGACCTCTCGGCTTTCTACAAGAAGGACCATCGCCCACCTGACGAGAAGCGTGCGGTCGCGCTCTCGGTGCGCGGCATGTCCGACGGCCGGCTGCTGAAGAACTGTTCGTTCGACCTCCACAAGGGCGAGGTGCTGGCCCTGGCCGGTCTCGTCGGCTCCGGCCGCACCGAACTCGCCCGGCTGATCTTCGGCGCCGACAAGCGCAGCGCCGGTACGGTTGAACTCGACGGCAAACCGATCTCCATCGGCTCGCCGCGCGAGGCGCTCGAGGCCGGCATCGCCTACCTCACCGAGGACCGCAAGGAACTCGGCCTGTTCCTCGACATGTCGATCTCCGACAATATCAGCATGGGCGTGCTGGCCAAGGACGCACGGGCGGGCGGATTCCGCGACTTCACCGCAGCCGATCGTCGCGCGGCAAAGGCCATTGCGGATCTCTCGATCCGAACCCGCTCGGCGCAGGCTAATGCCGGCTCGCTGTCGGGCGGCAACCAGCAGAAGGTGCTGCTCGCCCGGCTGCTGGAGACCGAGCCGAAGGTCGTCATCCTCGACGAGCCGACCCGTGGCGTCGATGTCGGCGCCAAGTCGGAGATCTACCGGCTGATCGACAATCTCGCCAACCAGGGCATCGCCATCCTGATGATCTCCAGCGAATTGCCCGAGGTGATCGGCGTCGCCGACCGCGTACTGGTGATGCGCGACGGCGTCATATCGGGCGAGGTGACGGCATCCGGGGGCGAGCCGCTTCGTCAGGAAGCGATCATGGAACTTGCGACGGGAGCGGCCCAGGAATGATCGACAGAACGACCGACAAGACGACCGGGACGGCGGCAGTGGACCAGGCGGCGGTCAGGAGCCGGCGGCTGCGCACAGTTTTCGCCGCGCTGGGCATGCTGCCGGTGCTGGTGCTGCTGGCGGCCGGCTTCCAGTTCATCAATCCCCGCTTCCTCACCCAGACCAACTTGTTGATCGTCACGCAGCAATCGTCGATCAACATCGTGCTCGCCGCCGGCATGACCTTCGTCATCCTGACCGGCGGCATCGACCTGTCGGTCGGCTCCATCCTCGCCGCCTCGGCGATGGTGGCGGTGCTGGTGTCGCTGGTGCCGGACTGGGGCCTGCTCGGCGTACCGGCAGCCATTCTCGTCGGCCTCGGCTTCGGCCTCATCAACGGGCTGCTCGTCGCCTACATCAAGCTGCCGCCCTTCATCGTCACGCTCGGCTCGCTGACGGCGGTGCGCGGCGTTGCCCGCCTGCTCGGGCAGGACACGACGGTGTTCAACTCCGACCTGCCATTCGACTTCATCGGCAATGGGTCGCTGTTCGGCATTCCCTGGCTAGTCGTCATCGCGCTGGCGGTGGTGGTGCTGTCCTGGCTGGTGCTCAAGCGCACGGTGCTCGGCACCTGGATCTACGCCGTCGGTGGCAATGCCGAGGCGGCGCGGCTGACCGGCATCAAGGTGCCGCTGGTGCTGCTCTTCGTCTATGGCGTTTCGGGCCTGCTCGCCGGCCTCGGCGGCGCCATGTCGGCGGCACGGCTCTACGCCGCCAACGGTTTGCAGCTCGGGCAGTCCTACGAGCTCGATGCCATCGCCGCCGTGATTTTGGGCGGCACCAGTTTTGTCGGTGGCGTCGGCTCGATCTGGGGCACGCTGATCGGCGGCCTGATCATCGCGGTGCTCTCCAACGGGCTCATCTTGGCCGGGGTCTCGGACATCTGGCAGTACATCATCAAGGGATTGGTCATCATCGTGGCGGTCGCCCTCGACCGCTACAGGCTCCAGGCAGGGGCAAGAACGTGAGTGACCTGGTCGCCGGCGCAAATGCCGGCTTGTGTAACGCACCGTGAGAGGCGCGGGCAATCGGAGGAAGTAAGCGTAATGAAGACCATCGCCAAACTGCTCTGCGGCGCCGCATTCGCGGCCGTCGCCATCGCGCCGGCATCGGCCAAGGACCTCAACAAGGTCGGCATCTCGGTCGGCCTGCTCGGCAACCCCTTCTTCGTCGCCACCATCAAGGGCATCGAGGACGCTGCCAAGAAGATCAACCCGAAGGTCGAGGTGACGTCGGTATCGGCCGACTACGACCTCAACAAGCAGGTTTCGCAGGTCGATTCCTTCATCGCCGCCGGTGTCGACGTGATCATGCTCAACGCGGTCGACGCCAAGGCGATCGCGCCGGCGGTGAAGAAGGCGCAGGCCGCCGGCATCATCGTTGCCGCGTTCGACGTTTCGGCGCCGGGCGCCGACGTCACCGTGATGACCAACAACGTCAAGGCCGGCGAGGAGGCTTGCCAGTACCTGGTCGACAACACCGGCGGCAAGGGCGACTACGTCATCCTCAACGGCCCGGCGTCTTCGTCGATCCTGGAGCGGGTGAAGGGCTGCAAGAACGTGCTTTCGCAGCATCCCGACATCAAGATCCTCTCCGACGACCAGAATGCCGAAGGCTCGCGCGACGGCGGCCTGAAGGTATTCCAGTCGCTGCTCACCCGCTTCGACAAGATCGACGCGGTGTTCGCCATCAACGATCCGACGGCGATCGGCGCGCAGCTTGCCGCCAAGCAGCTCAACCGTTCGGAATTCATCATCACCGCGGTCGACGGCGCGCCCGATATCGAAAAGGAGCTCGCTTCCGGCAAGTCGATGATCAAGGCCTCTGCCTCGCAGGATCCCTATGTGATGGCCGGCCAGTCGCTGACCATGGCGGCCGAGCTGCTGGCCGGCAAGAAGCCGGCGGAAGCCACCGTGCTGCTCGATCCCAAGCTGATCACCGCCGAGAACCTCAAGGACTACAAGGGCTGGACCGCGGCCCGCTGATCATTTCAACAAGCGCGGCCGGTTGATCCCGGCCGCGCCCATCCTTTTCGCCGCAATCCGGAGACGATCATGTCGCGCATCGGAATCCATTCTTTCGTCTGGTCGGCAAGCTCGGCGCAAGGCGAGCTCGAACGCACGCTGGCCAACACCAGGGAGGCCGGCTTCGATCTGATCGAATTTTCCTATCTCGACCCGGCCGATGTCGACATTGGCGGGCTTGCCAAGCGCATCGCCGATCTCGGGCTCGGGGTGGCGATCAGCATCGGACTGCCCACCAATGGCGACATATCGAGCGCCGACAAGGCGGTCGCGGCGCGCGGCGTCGAAATCCTCAATCAGACCATCGCGCTGACGCGCGACCTTGGCGGCCGCAAGGTCGCCGGCATCCTGTCGACCAGCCACGGCTTGCAGGTCGAGGCGCCGACACGCGATCAATGGAACCGCAGCGCGGCGGCGCTGGCCAAGGTTGCCGAGACGGCCAAGGCCGCCGGGGTCACGCTCAATCTCGAAATCGTCAACCGCTTCGAAAGCAACCTGCTCAACACCGCGGCGCAGGGGCTCGCCTTCATCGAGGACACCGGCTCGGACAACATCTTCCTGCATCTCGACACGTTCCACATGAACATCGAGGAGGCCGATGTCGGGCTCGCCATCCGCCACGCGGCGGCCAAGATCGGCTATGTCCATATCGGCGAAAGCCATCGCGGCTTCCTCGGCACCGGCAACATCGACTTCGCGGCGATCTTCGATGCGCTGACGGCCATCGGCTATGGCGACGATCTCAGCTTCGAATCCTTCTCCTCGGAGATCGTCGACGAGAACCTGTCGAAGAAGACCGCCATCTGGCGCAATCTGTGGACGGACAACATGGCGCTCGCCAAGCATGCGCGCGCCTTCATCGGCCTCGGACTGGAGACGGCGCGGCGCAAGGCGGAACTCGTCTCGGCCAGGCACAAGCCATAGTTTCGTTCGTCGAGGCGACTGTCCGGGATGTCAGCCGCTTGCGGCGGCATTGCCCGTTGCGGGTGCATCGGATATCCCACCGTCCAGGCAGATCACGCCAGCACAATTGACCAGACGGAGCCCTGACATGACAGACCAGACGATCTTCAAATTCGGCCCGGTCGAACACGCGGAGGCCAGCGATCTCGCCGGTTGGATCGTGGTCGAGGGCAGGCCGACCATGCAGACCGCCGTCCAGCACACGACCGAGGACGGCAAGGTGATGTCGGGCACGTGGCGGGCGACGCCCGGCACCTATCACGCGACTTATACCGACTATGAGTTCGTGCACATGATCGCCGGCCGCATCATCATCACCCCCGACGGCGGCACGCCGGTCGAAGTGGGTCCCGGCGACGCCTTCGTGGTGGAAGCCGATTTCAAGGGCACCTGGAAGATCATCGAGCCGGTGACCAAGCATTTTGTGGTAAGGGTTGCCTGAGGCGGGGTGATCCCGTCTGGCCGCATGAAAGTCCCGCCATGGTTCGCCATGGCGGGCGAATGCTCAAGCGAACGCCTTTCGTGCCTCTGCGGGGCTCTGCCGTCCGGCTTGTGGAACATTCATCTGGTGCCAGCGTTTGCTTGTACGCTGTCTTTCAGGAATGCACTGCAGGCCGCGAAGGGGTGGGCGCTGCCTTTGGAGGCACTACCATGAGCCGCAACCCACAAAGCACGGCACGTGTTGCCGGCCATCCCATCCACCCGATGCTTATTCCGTTCCCGATCGCCTTTTTTGTCGCCACCTTCGTTTGCGACCTGATCTTCTGGCGAACAGGCAATCCGGGATGGGTCACCGCCAGCCTTTGGCTGCTTGGGGCGGGCCTGATAATGGCCGCCTTGGCCGCGCTTGCCGGCCTGACAGATGTCTTGGGCGATGTTCAGATCCGCAATCTGCGTGATGCATGGCTCCACGCGGGCGGTAATGTGGTCGTCGTCCTGGTCGAACTCTACAACTGGTACTCGCGATACGCCCACGGCGAGGCGGCGGTGGTGCCCACCGGGCTGATCCTGTCGTTGATCGTGGTTCTCATCCCCCTGTTTACAGGTTGGAAAGGCTGGGAAATGGTCTACCGACATCGTGTGGGTGTCGCCGATGGCTCGGAGGAGGTGCGCTGGCCCTGAGCCGCGGTAAGCGTGTTCGCTGATCTGTGCATCTTCCTTCGCCGGGGCATCGGCCAAGCCACTCAGCCATTGAGTCATGAAGGCGTCTGCGGCGTTATCCAGGCGGCCTTGACATCAGCGATGTGGCACTCGCCAGCCAAGCGATCTCATCGATCCCTACCAGCTAAGTATCCTTGATACACCGGATTCATCCCCTAGTTCTTTCGGGGGCGCGGCAATCGCGAGGTTGCTCGGGCAGCGGCGGTTCGCGCCGTTCTGACTGCACGCCGCGGAAGGACGGTTGCGCATCGATGGAGGTCGTCGTGCGTCAATCGCGTGGATTCACCTGTGCGTATTTCGTCTTAGCTTGCTCGATCGCGGTGGTTTGCGCAGGAGCTGCAACCGGTGGTCCGCACGGCGGAGGGAACGGCGGCGGCCACGGTTCTGGTGGCCATAGTGGCGGCGGAGGGCACGGCGCTGGCGGCCAAAACGGCAGCTCACAGAAAGGGACTAGCAACAATCCCGGCGGCTCCGGTTCGCCAGCGGACGATGAGACCAGCACAACCGGCACGACGACGGCCCCTGGGGCGGCCACTGCCACCGCTGTCGCGTCCGCGAGAGGCGGACAGTCGCTCGACCTCCCGGCTGCTCTCCAGCCTCCCAGCGACAGCAACACTCTATCAACGGTCAGCCGAATCGAGGCGCTGCCGGGCGTTCCGGATGAAGTCGTTCGGGCCTGCCATGATGCCATCGAGTCGGCAGCCGCGCCGTTTGGCGCGACCAGCGTGCGCGTCAGCAGCGCGGGTCCCGTACGTCAGTTGAGTCAGGATACGATCTCGGCTCCCGTTGAGGTCAGCATCGACTATCTACGGCAGGGCAGCGTGGAAACGCGGCAGGCGCCGGTCAAATGCGAATTGAATGCGACAGGCAGCGTGATCGGGCTGACATAGCGCATCGCGCAGAATTCCTCGCCGATAGGGCGTGAATTCGAGGGTATTCATCCTTTGCCCGAAATGGCGGCAGGCCTCGGGCGTGCTGCGAGGGGTGCGTGGCATTCAAAGACCCGTGGCCTTCCACACAAGGGATCAGCCGGAAATCACTGCGATGTCGCGGATGTCGGCAAGAGCGAATAGGGAAGTGTGATCGAGCGCACCCGGGTCACCCGCGAAGGGTTGCGAACCTTGCCAGTCTTCTGGCTGACGGCCTTCACCTGGCCGGCGGCTGCCGGGCGGGCAGAACGTGGCTTCGCAGGCGGTTCGACCTGCGCGCTGCGACGCTCAGTCCTGAGCCTATCATTGTCCGCGCGCGCGGCGGTCAAGTCGCGGGCAAGAGAAACAGTGGCTTCGCGTTGCTCGTCCAGAGCCTCCTGCAGCTTGGCGACACGCAGCAAAAGAGCTTGGGTGGCCGCGCGTTCGATGCGAGCCTTGTCGAGATCTTGACGATTCAAGACGGCTGTAGCACGTTCCCGTGCCAGAGCCTGTGCCGTCTCGGTCGTGGTCTGCTCGGCACGCTCTTTCGCTGAGACTGCTCTGGTGCGCTCCTGTTCAGCCGCCTCGCGCTCGATGCGAGCCTGTTTCAGCTCCTCACCGGCCGATGCTGCTGCAGCGCGTTCCCGTGCCAGCGCCCGCTCCGCGTCAGCTGCGGTCCGCTCCACTTGTTGTCTCGCCTTGACCGCGCCGGTCAGCTTCTGCTCAGCCGCATCCGCACGCTTCGAGAGTGCGGCATTGGACAGGTTCGCTTCGGCGAGATCGCCACGAAGCTGTTCCGACTTCCGGCGCTCGTCGTCGAGCATGCCGCCCGCCTGCGCCAGTGAAGCCCTGGCCGCGGCGCGATCCTTGGCGGCCCCGGTCTCAAGCTGTTCAATTTGCGCCCGCGCTTGCGATAGATCGCGCGCCTGCCTCTGCGCTTGCTGCTGCTGGAGATGAGCAGCGGGCATCTCCTTGAAGACATAGCTGGTGGCCTCGCCCACCAGCGTGCGGGCATCTCCCGCAATGCGCCGCAACGCGTCAAGCGTGCGGGCTGCCGCTAGTTCGTTGCGCAATCGCTCCTCGCGTGCATTGGTGGCAGCCATGCTTGCCCTCAGCGTGTCGATCTGCTTGCTCGACGCGAGGAGTGCTCCCTGCAGGGCGGCGCTCCTGGCACGCTCGCCTTCCGCCGCCCGGTGTTCCTGGTCGGCCAATTGTCTCGCAGCGGCTGCCTGACCACGATCTGTCCCGGCTTGCGCCTGTTTAGCCGTGAGATCCGGGCCGAGCAATTCGACATTCGCCGGAAGCTCCAAGGGGTGCGAAAGATCTCGATTGGTCTGGCTTTGGGCTTGCGAAATGGCGGGGGCGCTTTCGACCGAGGTTTGTCTCGTCGTCGCATAACCAATCGGCGCGGCCAGACAAATGACGGCGAGGCCCAAGCGGAGTACAAGACCGATCGGCCTGCGAACCACAGGGGCTGAGGCAGGCGCCATGGCCCCGTCGGGTTCTCCCATCTGAGCCGTGAAATTCAAACCGGGATCCGCGGCATAGGCCAATGGAGCAATTTTTCGCGGTGAAGCCTTATGGCGCAATTGATCCCATGCCGACCCGCAAATCCGCTTCCCACGTTCCTTGATCGCGCTGATGGACGCTGCAAGCCGGCCAGGCCGAACTTTGTTCGGTGCAGGAGCACCGGTCTCGACCACCGACGAGCTCCCGCGAAGCTCGGACGTCATGTCGAAATGCTCGATTCGCACTCCGAACCGAGAGTAGTTGGCATTTTGTGCCCGAACATCCAGGTCGACGGTATCCAAGGAGTTGGCGACCTTGGAAGGAACAGGCTCGGCGACAAGGCCGGCCGGGCTTTCCCATTCCCAAGAAGCTTCGTCGGGGGGACCGGATCTGCCTTCGTCAGGCGGTGCAAGGCGGCGCCGTCGCACCGCGGCAAAGATACGCCAGAGCACAAAAAAGACGCCCACCGACACGAGCGCCACTACTGCGCCCAGAATGGCCAGATTTACGTCGTTCGCGTGAATTTCGGCAAGATAATTTGGCATTGCCGTGCCCGTGCGGTCTGGGGTGTCCCGTGCGGTCTGGGGTGTCCCGTGCGGTCTGGGGTGTCCCGTGCGGTCTGGGGTGTATTGTCAAGTTCGCAAAGCGATGTCTGGTCATTCGCCTTGACCAAGACCTTACCGCTCTCGAAGTGTCGCTTTCTTGGGCTCCTCCCGGCGCTATGCTAATTGTTGCGGATGGCGGGGCGCCGGTCGCATGCTGATAGATCGTCGACCAAGGACGCATGCAGGGCCCTGAAATGCCGATTTGCACCTCTGCATGATCAGCCTTGCGAGGGTTCGCCGGTGCGGACAATCGCCATTTCCCGGCTCTGGACTGTCCATCATGAACAATAAACTAGGTCACAGCGCACCACGGTCAACCATCATATGCTGTTTGAACAATCGAGTGGAGTGAGAGGTATCCGGCGGCAATAGCGTAGCTTGCTGAGCCGCCAGTTCCCGTTCGTCATCTTCCGCTGTTAATGGAGATGTCGAGGCCCAGACCGGCTGACGCTGGAAAATCTCGATCGAGAGCTTCCAGGCGGTTCAATTTATAACCGCCACCGGCTTTATTTGTATCTGATCTGCTGATACGTAACCCGTGTGACGAGCGCGGGCCATATGTCGAATGAAATCATGGTTGTCGATCCGCTTGAGCGGCTCGACTTGTTGAAGAGCCTTGCGAGCGAGGTCCGGGTTCGAATTCTCGATCTGCTGCACCGCAAGGGGCCGAAAAACGTCAATCAGGTGGCCGAAGAACTGGGTCTTCCACAATCGACAATTTCGGCAAACATCCAGGTACTTGTCGATGTCGGTTTGATCGAGACGAAATCACAAAAGGCGCGCAAGGGAAGCCAGAAGGTATGCTATTCGACCTTCTCCGAACTGGTTGTCGTCTTCAAGGACCGCACTCCGGCGCAGGATCTCAGCGTCATAGAAGTGGCGATGCCGCTTGGACTCTATACGAGATGCGAAGTCTCCGCTCCCTGCGGCCTGTGTTCAAGGGACGGCGTCATCGGGCTGCTCGATGTGCCCAATACCTTCCTCGATCCTGACCGTATGCGGGCCGGGCTGCTGTGGTTCACGCGCGGCTTCGTCGAATACCAGTTTCCCAACAACGCGACGCTTGCCAATGCCAAAGTCGGCGGGTTGGAACTGGCGATGGAGCTTTCGTCCGAGGTGCCGGGCACATCGAAGGATTGGCCATCGGACATCACGGTCGCGATCAACGGACACGAGATCGATACCTGGACGGCGCCGGCCGACTATGGCGACAAGCGCGGCAAGCATACTCCCGGCTGGTGGAAACTAGCCGGATCGCAGTATGGCGACCTCGTCCACTGGCGCGTCAAGAACAACGGCACCTATCGCGGTAATGACAAGGTTTCCAGATGCTCGCTGGCTGATCTGGAACTCGAGCGACACCGCTCGATCCGGATACGAATCGGCGTGAAAGAAGATGCACGTCACCCCGGCGGCATAAACATCTTCGGCAGCGGCTTCGGCAATTACAGCAACGACATCGTTCTGCGCCTGCTAAAGGCCTGAGAGCATAGACCCTTGACGGGCGGACGAACTCCGCCCTTAACTGACCCACGCCCCGGATATAAACCGGAAAATCGGATTGATAATCCGCAGTGGGAGGGATCATGAAGGCCAGAGTCACGGCGAACGCGGCCTACGCCGTCGCGGATATCGACAAACGTCTTTACGGCTCGTTTCTCGAGCATCTTGGCCGGGCGGTCTATACGGGCATCTACGAGCCCGGACATCCGCAAGCGGACGCAGAGGGGATGCGCAAGGACGTGATCGAGTTGGTGCGTGCGCTCGACACTCCGATCTGCCGTTACCCGGGTGGCAACTTCGTGTCCGCCTACAATTGGGAAGACGGCATAGGCCCCAAGGAGAACCGCCCGCGGCGGCTCGATCTTGCGTGGCGCACCACGGAGCCGAACCTAGTTGGAATCCACGAATTCGCCGACTGGGCCGAAAAAGCCGGCACTGAGATGATGCTTGCGGTCAATCTCGGTTCCCGCGGCCTCGACGAGGCGCGGGCCTTCGTTGAATACGTCAACCACCCGGGCGGCAGCTACTGGTCCGACCTCAGGGCCAAGAACGGACGCACGCAGCCCTGGAACTGCCGCCTCTGGTGCCTTGGCAACGAAATGGACGGTCCCTGGCAGGTCGGCCACAAGTCGGCGAGCGAATACGGCCATCTCGCAAACGAGACCGCCAAGGCGCTGCGCGGCCTCGACCCCACGGTTGAACTGGTCGTCTGCGGCTCGTCGCATTCCAATATGCCGACTTATCCCCAATGGGAAGCAACCGTGTTGGAGGCGACTTACGAGCAGGTCGACTACATCTCTCTCCACATGTATTTCGAGAATTACGAGAAGAATACGGCCGAATATCTCGCTCTCCCAGCCAAGCTCGACCGCTACATTGGCACGGTCGCGGGCATCATCGGCTACGTGAAGGCCAAGACCCGCTCGAAGCGGGACGTGAAGATCTCCTTCGACGAGTGGAACGTCTGGTACCATCAGCGCAAGCGAGACGCCGAGCGTATGCGCGCCTGGGACTGGCCGGAAGCGCCCAGGCTTTTGGAAGACATCTACAATTTCGAGGACGTGCTCCAGGTCGGCTGCATCATCAATACCTTCATCCGCCGATCGGATATTGTTCGTATCGCCTGCATTGCGCAGCTGGTGAACGTTATCGCGCCGATCATGACCGAGCCCGGCGGCGGCGCCTGGCGGCAGACGATCTACTGGCCTTTCATGCTGGCCTCCAAGCACGGCCGCGGCACCGCGCTGCAGCTTGCGGTCGAGGTGCCCACCTATGACGCGGCCGCGGCTGACAAGGTGCCATGGCTCGACATTGCAGGCGTGCACGATTCGAACGCCGGCACGCTGACCTTCTTCGCAATCAACCGGCATGGGTCCGAGGCGATAGAGGCCGACGTCGCCCTCGAGCGGTTCGCCGCCAAGTCCATCGAGCATACGATCATCCGTCATGACGATCTCGAGGCCTGCAACACGAAGGACGAGCCGGACAATGTAGCACCGGCCAAAGGTAACGGGGCAGCGCTCAGCAGCAAGGGAATGATGCTGAAGTTGCCGCCGCACTCCTACTCGATGGTGCGTCTGACACTCTGAGAAGATATCCGACTACCGGATATATACCGCAAAATCCGTTGCAGGCGGTTTGGTTTGGTGTAGCATTGAAATGTTCAAGGCGGATCTAACCGCCGTACTCGGGAGGAAGCTGAGATGAACTTTCGCAGGATGATGGCCATAGCGGTGGTTGCGGCCGGAGGATTTTGGGCCGTCGCGGCCCAGGCCGAAGAAACCGTCATATGGTGGGATTTCCTCGGCGGGGGTGACGGTGTGCGCATGAAGCAGATGATCACCGACTTCAACACCGCCCACGCCGGCAAGGTCAAGATCGACGCCACGACGCTGGAGTGGGGCACGCCCTTCTACGCGAAGGTGCAGACCTCGGCCGCGGTCGGTGAGGCGCCAGACGTCATGACCTATCACGCCAGCCGCATCCCCTTGGCGGTGAGCCAGGAGATTCTCGAAGAAATCACCGCCGAGGACATGAGCAAGATGGGCCTCTCGGCCTCGGACTTCGCCCAGACGACGATGGACGCCGTGACGGTCGATGGCAAGCAATACGCAGTGCCGCTCGATACCCATCCAATTGTCCTGTACTACAATCGCGTCCTCTTGAAGAAGGCAGGCGTGCTCGGCGACGACGGCCGTCCGGTGGGCATGAGCAACAAAGAGGAATTCACCGCGACATTACAGAAGTTGAAGGATGCCGGCGTCGAGTTCCCGTTGGGCAGCGTCACCGCCGATGGCAACTTCATGTACCGCACCATTTATTCGCTGGTGTGCCAGCAAGGCGGCGAGCTTCTGACGGGCAAGGAGTTCCTCGCTGGCGACAATGCTGAAAAGCTGGCGAAAGCGTTAGCGGTTCTGCAAGGGTGGACGAAGGCTGGGCTGCAGTCGACCTATACGGACTATCCGGCAACCGTTGCCCTGTTCACCTCGGGCAAGGCCGCCATGATGATCAACGGCGTCTGGGAAGTTCCCACGATGACCGACCTCGCCAAGCAAGGCAAGCTGTTCGACTGGGGCGCCGTCGAGATCCCGGTGATCTTCGACAAGCCATGCACCTATGCGGACAGCCACTCGTTCGCGATCCCGAAGAACAAGGGCAAGGAGATCAGCCCGGAAAAGCGTGCCGCCGTTCTCGAGGTGATCTCATGGATGGACAAGCACTCGCTGTTCTGGGCCACGGCAGGCCACATCCCGGCGTACAAGCCAGTCACCGAGACGGCGGAATACAAGGCAATGGAGCCAAATGCGACCTACTCGACGCTGACGGCCAATATGATCTTCGATCCGAAGTCGACCAAAGCTGGCGTCGCCGGGCCGATCTTCGACATCATGTCCAATTATTTCGTGCCAACCCTCAACGGAGAGATGGACCCGGGCGAGGCGGTGAAATCCATCAAGGAAGAGCTGAACAGCATGTAGGGTCTCAAAGGCTGGGACCGCCCTGGCCAGGATGGTCCCAGCCATGTTTGAGGAAGAGCCATGCTTCGCAACTCCCGCACTGAACGTCTTGTCGCGCTGGTGCTGGTCGCTCCCTTCTTGGCGATCTACTTGCTGGCGTTCGTCTATCCGACGGTTCAGATGTTCCGCATCTCCTTCACCGATGCGCCGCTGATCGGTGCGGGTCAGTGGGTTGGTCTCGACAACTACCTGCGGCTCGACAATGACCCGATGTTCCGGCGCGCGGTCTGGAACACTGCTTACTTCGTGCTGATGACGGTCGTCCCGGGAACACTCGTCGCCCTTTTGATCGCGCTTGGCGTGTCACGCCTCAAGGGCCGGTTCCAGGCGGGTGTGCTGGCGTTGTTTTTCCTGCCCTACATCCTACCGGTATCCGTGGTCTATCTGATCTGGGACTGGACATTGAATTTCCAGTTCGGGATCGCGATGCATGTGCTGGACTGGCTGGGAATCGCGCGAGTACCGGTCTTTAAGTCGCGCGCCTGGTTCTTGCCGGCGGTGGCCGGGGTGACGATCTGGTGGACCGCGGGCTTCTCGATCCTCCTCTTCCTCGCCGGACTGCGGTCCATACCAGCGGAGATCTACGAAGCCGCCGCGCTCGACAACTCGACGCGATGGACCACGTTTCGGCGTATCACCTGGCCACTGCTTTGGCCGATCACCTCGCTGGTATTGACCATCCAGCTCATCCTGCAGCTCAAGATCTTCGATCAGGTCTATCTGTTCTCGATCGGCGGCCGGCCGAACGACAATATGGTGCTCGTCTACTACGTCTTCCAGAAGGCTTTCCAGCAGAACCAGGGAGGCAGGGCGGCGGCTGTCGCCGTCACCCTCTTCGTGCTTGTGGTCGTCGTCTCGGTCCTGCAATTCCAGCTGCTCCGGTTCGCCGAAAGGCGGCGCCGATGAACGCCATGGCTGCGCGGCGCTGGAATTTTTGGGGCGGGGTAATCACGGCAACGACGCTCGTCTGGGCCATCCTATGGGCATTCCCGCTCTATTGGGGCGTGATCTCATCGCTCAAACCGGACGACGAAGTCGTCCGGCCTTACATCGAACTCTGGCCCGAGACGCCGACGCTGGAGAACTATATTGACGCCCTGACCACCACGCAGATCGGCACCTGGTACGTCAATTCGGTGGCGGTCGCGGTCGGCGTAACGGCCATCACCATCTTCATCTCGATGCTGTGCGGCTACGCGATCTCGCAGTTGCGGTTCCCGGGGCGGATCGCGCTATGGTGGTTGATACTCGCCTCCTTCATGGTGCCAATTTCGGCGCTGATCATCAATCATTTCGTGCTGGTCGCCAACCTTGGCCTGCTCAACACCTGGGCCGGAATCATGTTGCCGCAGCTTATCCACCCCGTCATCATCATCGTGTACAAGCAGTTCTTCGATCAGGTCCCGAAGGACTTCCGCGAGGCCGCGGTCATGGACAATGCGTCTGAATTCGGGATCCTGTTCAAAATCTACGTGCCCATGAACTGGGGGGTAACGACGGCGCTGTCGATCGTCTGTTTCATCTGGACGTGGAACGCGTTTTTGTGGCCGTTCCTCTCTGTGACCCGCACCGAGATGATGACGATCACCGTCGGCATCACGCAGGTCAATGACGCCTTCGGCGTCTACTACGCGCGCCAGCTGTCGGCAGCTGTGCTGGCCGGCCTACCGGTGGCACTGGCCTACCTCTTCTTCCAGCGCCGGGTAACCGAAGCGATAACGCTCTCGGCAGGTATCAAGGGATAGCCTCGGCCCGCAAGCGAACCGCAATGCCAGAGGGCATGACCCTGCTCGGCGGATTCAGGCCGGGTCAGCGTGCGTGCCAGGTCGATCCGTCCGCGGCGAAGAGATGCAGGGCGGAGATGTCGAACTTCAGCCGAACGGTATCGCCCGGCTTGACGCTCGAGAGCCCGCGATCTTGTGCCGTAACCTGCGTCCCATCGGCGAGCCGCGCATAGACGAGCGTTCGCTCGCCAAGGCGCTCGACAACGGTGGCCGTGGCGGATGCATCTTCGCCGTCGGAGACGACAGTCAGCGATTCCGGCCGCACTCCCAGTTCGCGCCAATCCATGTTGGACGGCGCGCCAGGAAGTTCGACGATCGATCCATCCGTCAAGCGCGCATTGAGCCTGTCGCCTGAGCCCGAAACCGTAACGGGCAGAATGTTCATCGCCGGAGATCCGACGAAGGTCGCGACGAAGCGCGATGCCGGACGTGCATAG
Source organism: Mesorhizobium opportunistum WSM2075 (assembly GCF_000176035.2). Classification (NCBI taxonomy): domain Bacteria; kingdom Pseudomonadati; phylum Pseudomonadota; class Alphaproteobacteria; order Hyphomicrobiales; family Phyllobacteriaceae; genus Mesorhizobium; species Mesorhizobium opportunistum. Next base: position 1,594,975 of record NC_015675.1, read on the forward strand.
ACCTCGTCGGGTCTTCCCATCTGCTCTATCCGGCAGTCGTTGAGGATCACAATACGGTCGGCGAGGGTCATCGCTTCCACCTGGTCGTGGGTGACGTAGATCATCGTCGACTTCAAACGTTGATGCAGCTCGGCAAGCTCGACGCGCGTACGGGCCCGAAGCGCCGCGTCCAGATTGGAGAGCGGCTCGTCGAACAGGAATGCCTTGGGCTCCTTGACGATTGCCCGCCCGATGGCCACGCGCTGGCGCTGCCCGCCGGAGAGCTGCGACGGCCGCCGATTGAGCAGCGCTTCGATCTCCAGGATGCGCGCAGCCTCAGCGATCCGCTGGCGTATGACATCCGGCGCGACACGAATGTTCCTCAGCCCAAAGGCCATGTTCTCCGCGACTGTCATATGTGGATAAAGCGCATAGTTCTGGAAGACCATCGCAACGTTGCGCCTGCCCGGCGCCAGGTTCTCCGAGCGCACCCCGTCGATCGTCAGCGTGCCCTCGTCAATGCTTTCGAGGCCGGCGATCATCCGTAACAGCGTCGTCTTGCCAGAACCGGACGGACCGAGAAACACGACCAGCTCTCCTGGTTCAATGTCCAGGCTGACGCCGCGGATCACTTCGACTGCGCCAAAGTGCTTTGATACGCCCGACAGCGCGATTCCCGTCATGCTTGCGATCCTTGTTTCCTCCATAATTTCGGATAAATACCCGATGTCAAGGAACGTGGGGGCTATGGCACAATGAGCGCCCTTATCCCTGGTCCCCGGAACAGCTGCTTTCCAAGCTACCTTGCCAAAAAGCCGACCATCTGCAGGCCCCAAACACGACCCACAGGCTGACGGATTGTTCTCTTGAAAAAGACGGCGTCCATCCAAATCATAAAAGTCAGCGAAATTTGCCTTACTAAGTCTCTCAAAGTTTCTTAGAAAACTGCGGCAGATTTCTCGCTAAATCCTTGAAATGCATGGTGATCCCGACAGGAATCGAACCTGTGACCTACAGATTAGGAATATGATTTCCGCCAAAAAACACAATAAAATCAATATCTTGATGGGCGTCATTTCCATTCTACGGGATTCTACAGAATTGTAGCGTTGTACTAACCAGCGTTGTCCAGATTATCTGGACGTCAATCGCCTATCGCGCTCAATGAACGGGGCTCAGGGATAAGACCATGAAGCGCAGCGAGCCGCTGCGAGGTAGACGAAGGTCGACGCGGGAGCGCCGGCTAAACCCTCACCGTCATCCCAGACGAGATGAACGATAATGACGAGCCAAGACTTCACGGCGAGGCCGGTCGTGCGCCACTCAGCCAGTGAGGGCTTGGCGAGGTCAGAAGGCGATCTTTCTTCGCAACGGCCGTCATGTTGACCAATTGATCCGTCGGGAAACGAGCTAGTGGTCAAAACTTGGACGCTTGATACCCGAAACGGAATACCGCTGCCGACCTCCTTACGGTCGTTCGGGATCCTTCCTTCGCCTACTACAACTTGCCATTGGTCAGTCAGCCGCCGCTGGCGGGGATGCGGAAAACGAACGTATGGTAAAAGTCCAAGCCGCTATCTACAGACTCTCCCTATCCCATCCCGTTTTCCGATGCCATATAGGCGATGAAATAACGGGGGCAACGTTGAAAATAAACGAACTAAAAGGGCGCTCTGCCCATCTCACTAACCTGAACAACATCAACGTAATTATGGGTCGCAACGGCGCGGGAAAGAGCCGCTTCCTTCGTGACATCGAGGAAGTGACCAGCCAGAATAAGCAACTCTTTTATTTTCGCTATGTCAGCCCTGAACGGGCTGGCTCATTCAAGCGCGATGGTTCCGTCCTCACAAATATGAGTAATGACCCCACTTGGCTGCGGCAAGTACGGGCAGTTAATCAGGCCAACAACTTCAAAGCCGCATCGGCGATGCTGTTCCGCGAAGCCGAGACGCTTTATCTACGTCGCCTAGCCAGCACGCCAGAAATCCGAATGGACCCCACGCGCAACTTCCAGACAGATCGGCTGAGTAAGGTAAATCAGCTGCTCACCAATATCTCGCTTGAGATGGGTAACGCCGATTTCGAGTTTCGTTCGCTGACCGATGGCCAGCTAGTAATCCCAGACCAAATCAGCAGCGGCGAATCGGAAGCCGTAGCTCTGGCTTCCGAGATTCTCTATTTCTTTGATACGATAGACCCTGCGAAGACGAATATACTGCTCCTTGATGAGCCGGACGTGCACCTTCACCCCGATCTCCAAGCACGGCTCGGTAAGCTGATCATCGCCATGCTGGACGAGTTCAAGAGCTACGCGGAAAGCATTGCTGTATGCCTCGCCACGCATAGCAGCCCGTTGGTCTGTTCTCTCGCGGATTCGCAATATGTTTCGATCGGCACCAAGAGCTTCGCGGTCGATACGGTTGAACTCAAACCGACCAGCGCCGAGCTTCGCAAGGTTGCCCCATTCTTCGGCCACCCCCTTTCACTTTCGCTAAGCGAAGACGCGGCGTTGATCCTCGAAGGCGAGGACGACGAACGCGTTTGGCAGCAGGCTGCGCGAACGTCGCAGGGCCGGATCAAGGTCTTTCCGGTGCTGGCCGGCAGCGTAGACCAGCAGGGCGAACTAGAGACCTTCTGTGTCAATCTGCTCGATACGCTCTATGACAACCCGGTCGCCTTTTCCCTTCGCGACGGCGACGGCGTGGTTGATCAACCGCTCGAACATCGCCCACCTATCAAGCGCTACCGCCTGCAATGCTATGCAATTGAAAACGCCCTTTTGACTGACCCCTGCCTTGCCGTGATGGGCACGACCTGGGAGGGTTTTGTCGCTGCGGCATTGAAATGGGAGGCTGAAAATCAGGGACACGCAGATAGAACGCTCATTAACGAGCTTGCCGAGTCCAATGATCGGCTGCGGCACAAGAAAATCAAGAAGGTCCGCCAGCTCGTCTGTGCCGTGCTCGAGTGCAAGAAGCCTTGGGAGGTCGTGGTTGGTCAGGCCATCGGAGCGCTAACGAACGAGGATCTCGCAAGTTCGAACATGCTGATTGATTTCCTCGGGGCGGAAATGGTCAGCGACATCATCTTCAGGAACGGGGCATGAGCAACATTGAATAGCGCGAGACCTCGATCTTAGCTGCTATCAAGGATCAGCCAGTGTTGGCTGTCCGCCGCCTGTTCCTACCCGGCGCAATTCGTTGAAGAGATGAACGGCAGCTTTCCCGGCCTAACGGCCCGAAACTTGCTGGTCTGCTTCCCACGGTGAGCGGGCCTACGGCTCCTGAACCAAGCGTCAGAGTTTGACCACTAGCGACTGGCAAAGAGTCTTCGCAACTGGCCGGGCTAATGGTGACGAAAGGGCCCTCCTGAGACTCGCGTTTGGCCGACGTAATCTACGAAGCAGTACGCGGCGATTCCTTCGTTTCCAAATTGAATGGGTGGCCTCTTCCTTTAAGACACTGGAGCGGGGGAAGGAAGCTGTGGTGCCGGTTCGTTGCGTCTCGGGCGATATGCCTTGTCAGCGAGACATCGTCAATGACCGGTCGAGACATGCAACTGAAGCTGTCAAACCCCGTCAAGCAGTTCTACGCAAATCCGTAGAATGGCTTCATTCTACGGATTCTTGGTGATGGAAAGTGGCGAAATTCACGGCTATTCACGTAGAATGGCGATCGGACCCTTTCGGGTCTGACCGCCTAATCAATTGATTTAACATGGTTTTTCGTGGTGATCCCGACAGGAATCGAACCTGTGACCTACAGATTAGGAATCTGCCGCTCTATCCTACTGAGCTACGGGACCACGCGGCCCGACACATAGCCGCTTCGGATCGTTTCGCCAAGAGGCTGGCCGAAGGCAATTCAAGAGGCCGGCCGAAGACAATTCGGCGGCCTCTTGTCATCGTTCGTCACCGCGCGCCTCAGGCGGCCAGCGCGGTTTCGGCCAGTTTCACCCAGTAGCTCATGCCGTGCGGGATGGCCTCGTCGTTGAAATCATAGGCCGGGTTGTGGAGGCCGGCGGTGTCGCCATTGCCGATGAAGATGAAGGCTCCGGGGCGGGCTTCCAGCATGTAGGAGAAGTCCTCGCCGCCCATCACCGGCTGGATGCCGCGGTGGACATGGGCGTCGCCGGCGACGTTGGCCGCGATGTCGCTGGCGAACACCGTCTCTTCCGCGTGGTTGAAGGTCACTGGGTAATTGGCCTGGTAGTCGACCTCGATCTTGGCGCCGAAGGCGATCGCCAGCCCTTCGCAGATGGTGCGGATGCGCTCTTCGGACTTCTTGGCGATTTCCTTGCGCAAGGTGCGCACCGTGCCGGCGATCTCGGCCGATTCCGGAATGATGTTGTAGGCATCGCCGGCATGGAACTTGGTCACCGACACCACCACCGCCTCGACCGGATCGGTGCTGCGCGAAGCGATGGTCTGCAGCGCGCCGACCAGCTGGCTGGTGATGACGATCGGGTCGATCGTGCCGTGCGGCATGGCCGCGTGGCCGCCGCGGCCCTTCACGGTGATGGTGAATTCGGCCGTCGCCGCCATGATCGGGCCCGGCCGGATCGCGAACTGGCCGACAGGCAGGCCCGGCATGTTGTGCATGCCGAACACCTTGGAGATGTCGAAGCGCTCCATCATGCCGTCCTTGACCATCTCGTTGCCGCCGCCGCCGCCTTCCTCGGCCGGCTGGAAGATCACCGCCACGGAGCCCGCGAAATTGCGTGTTTCGGCGAGATATTTCGCCGCGCCCAGAAGCATCGCCGTGTGGCCGTCATGACCGCAGGCGTGCATCTTGCCGGGAACGGTCGAAGCGTAAGGCTTGCCGGTGATCTCGTTGAGCGGCAGCGCATCCATGTCGGCGCGCAGGCCGATGGTGGCGCCGTCGCCCTGGCGGCCACGAATGATGCCAACGACGCCGGTCTTGCCGAGGCCGGTCACCACGTCGTCGCAGCCGAACTCCTTCAGCTTCTCGGTCACGAAGGCGGCGGTCTTGAAGACGTCGAAGTTCAGTTCTGGCGTCTGGTGCAGGTGTTGGCGCCAGCCGGCGACTTCGTCCTGCATCTCGGCGGCTCGGTTCAGGATTGGCATGGTGGTTCCATCTCGCTGTTGGAGCAGGCGGGCTGGCCCGCTGCCTTTCAATTGTGATCGTCAGGCACTTTTGCCATGTTGGCGTCACATAGGGTAAATAGCACCGCAACGATGCGGTCCGTTTTTGAGGGGCGGACTCGTTATGCTGCCGGTCACGTAACGAAATCTTACGGAGCCAGGGGCGACTACGGCAAGAGGCGATTTCGGATTTGATCATGCGGCACAGGCATTTCCTCAAACTATTCTCGGCTGGCGCAATCATGCTGTCGGTCCTGGCTGGGCCGACGCTGGCCAATCCGGTGGTTGTCTTCGACCTCAAGAGCGGGCAGATCCTGCAGCATCAGGATGCCTTCAAGCGCTGGTACCCGGCCTCGCTGAGCAAGCTGATGACCGCCTACGTGACCTTCCGGGCGATCGCGGCCGGCGAAGTCCAGCTCGATTCGCCGATCAAGGTGACGAAACACTCGGCCGCGGAGCCGCCAAGCAAGATGGGCTTCAAGCCGGGTTCGGTGATGCGGCTCGACAATGCGCTGAAGATGATGCTGGTCAAATCGGCCAACGACATCGCCATGGCGGTCGGTGAGAATATCGGCGGCTCGCAAGCGGCCTTTGCCGAACGAATGAACGCCGAAGCAGTCCGGCTCGGCATGAACGGCACCCATTTCGTCAATCCGAACGGCCTTTATTCGCCGGACCAGTACACCACGGCGCGCGACCTTGCCGTGCTGGTGATGGCGATACGCCGGGAATTTCCGCAATATGCGCCATGGTTCTCGATCGAGGGGCTCGCGGTCGGCAAGAAGGCGATCCCGAACTACAATCTCTTGATCGGCCGCTATCCCGGCGCCGACGGCATGAAGACCGGCTTTGTCTGCCCTTCCGGCTTCAACATGATCGGTTCGGCGACGCGCAACGGGCGCACGCTGGTGGCGGTGGTGCTTGGCGAGAAGTCGGCGGTCAGCCGTGCCGAGGCCGCGGCCAGACTGCTCGACCAGGGTTTTGGCGCGCCCGCCGCCGGCTCGGCCACCGTCGCCACGCTGGCGCCCTACGGCGATACGGTCTCGCCCAACGACATGCATGACGAGGTCTGCAAGAAGAAGACGCCGGAGGAGCAATCCGAAGCGCCGCCCGCCTTGGCCAAGGACGTGCCGAAATCGCCCTACCAGGTAAAGCTCGACCATGTGCCGACGCTGGTTGCCGTCGGTCTTGGCGGCGCCACCGGCCCGGCGCCGAAGGCGATACTCGACCAGGGCGGCCAGGAATATGCCGACGTGCCGATCCCGACCTGGCGGCCGGACAAACCCCAGCCCGCGGGCACCGGTCCCAAGGTAGCAGGCGCCGACGCGCAAGGTGACCGGCCCGCCAAGACCGCGAACTGACCGCAATGGCGAGTTTCCCGATACCCGTCTCGGTACTGACCGGCTTCCTCGGCGCCGGCAAGACGACGCTGCTCAACCGGCTGCTGAAGGATCCGGCGCTGGCCGACACGGCGGTCATCATCAACGAGTTCGGCGAGGTGGCGATCGACCATCTGCTTGTCGAGCAGGCCTCCGACGGCATCATCCAGCTTTCCGACGGCTGCCTGTGCTGCACGGTGCGCGGCGAACTGGTCGATACGCTGGCCGACCTGGTCGACCGGCTGCAGACCGGGCGCATCGCACGCCTTGCCCGCGTCATCGTCGAGACCACTGGGCTCGCCGATCCGGCGCCCGTGCTGCAATCGATCATGGCGCATCCGGCGCTGGTCCAGGCTTTCCGGCTCGACGGCGTCATCACGCTGGTCGATGCGGTCAATGGCGACGCCACGCTCGATGCCCATGTCGAGGCGGTCAAGCAGGTCGCGGTCGCCGACCGCATCGTGCTGAGCAAGGCCGACCTGGTTGCCGGCCCCGTAGAACTCGAAATGCTGCGGGCGCGCCTGCGGCAGATCAATCCGGGTGCCGAACTGCTCGATGCCGGCGATACGGGGACGGGCGTGGCGGCGCTGTTCGACTGCGGCCTCTACAATCCAGCCACCAAATCCGCGGACGTGCGGCGCTGGCTCGGCGAGGAAGCGGCGCACGATCACCACCATCATGACCATCACCATGACGGGCACGATCACCATGAAGGGTACGATCACCATGACGGGCACGATCATGGTCACCGGCACGACCAGCGCGTGCGCTCCTATTCACTGGTGCATGATGGTCCGGTGCCGTTTTCGGCCATCGAGATGTTTCTCGACCTTCTGCGCTCGACGCATGGCGAACACCTCTTGCGCATGAAGGGCGTCATCGAATTGCAGGAAGATCCGTCGCGGCCGCTGGTCGTGCATGGCGTGCAGAAGATCCTGCATCCGCCGGTGCAGTTGCCCTCCTGGCCGGACAGCCAACGTGGCACGCGGCTGGTGCTGATCACGCTCGACATGCCGGAAGACTATGTGCGCCGGCTGTTCGCCGCCTTCACCAACCGGCCCTCGATCGACACGCCCGACCGCGCGGCGCTGGAAAACAATCCGCTGGCGATTGCCGGGCGGTAAACGCTACGTTCCCTGCGCGCCGCGTTCGACCAGAAAACGGTGGCCACCCACGACAGCCGCCGTTTCGATCAACTGATGGCCTGCATCCGAGCAAAAGGCAGGGATGTCGATGACAGCCAGAGGATCGGTGGTCTCGAGCCAAAGCCTGCTGCCCGGCAGCATGCCGGCAAGACGTTTTTTCGCTTTAAGCACGGGTAGGGGACAGTTCAGCCCCTTGAGATCATAGATCGCGGTGCGTTCGGCCAAGGATAGAACCTCAGCCGCCGAACATGCCGAGCAGCTTGTTCTTGAGTTTGGTCACCCGGCTCTCATCGGCATTGGCGGCCTGCGTTTCAGCTTCCGGCGCGGCCTCGGTCGGGGCGGCTATGGTGGCGGTGGCGGCAGGCGCCTCCTTGGCGGCCTTGGCCGCTTCCTTCTCGGCGAGCGCCTGTGCCTTGGCGGCTTCCTTGGCCTGCTTGGCAGCCTCTATCGCAGCCAGCCTCTGCTCCTCGGCCTTCTGCTTGGCGGCTTTCTCGGCGTCGAGTGCAGCCATCTTGCGGCCGGTCGGTGAATCGATGCGGCCCATGCGCGTCGTCTCGGTCACCGTGCCATTGGAATTGAGCGAAGGCGGGTCGATCGGCACGCGCTCGCCGCGCGCCCGGCGCTTCGACCAGTCGGAGACGATGCTGGCTTCCTTGATGCCTGCGATGGTCGGCCTGGGCGGCGGCACGCTGGCCTTGAGCGCGCCGGTGAACGCCGCGTCATAGGTGCTCTGATAGGCGTTGTAGGCGCTCTTCAGCGAATCCGGCTGCGTGGTCGCCGGGCACGGTCCGGTCGGATCGAATGTCTGGCCGTCGGGGGCGACCTGGTTGAAGACGTAGCGCTTTTCGCAGACGTCGACCTTCGGCGGCACCTTGGTGATCTCGAAATTGTCGTAGCCGACCTTCAGCATCTTCCAGAACTCGTAGTTCGGGTCGTTGCGATAGCGCGCCATGTTGGCGGCGGTCATGCGGAACGGAAAGGCCTCGACCTGAAACTCGGTCTGCCCGCCCTGGAAGGCGTCGCGGCCGAAGGCATAGATCTGCTCGATCTGCGCGTCGGTCATCGAATAGCAGCCCGAGGACGAGCAGGCGCCGTGCACCATCAGGTTCTGGCCGGTGCGGCCGTTGGCACGGTCATAGGCGTTGGGAAAGCCGATGTTGAAGGATAGATGGTAGTTCGAGCGCGGGTTCATCTGGGACGGGCGAACCGTGTAGAAGCCTTCCGGCGCCTGGCGATCGCCCTCGGTGTATTTCGGACCGAGCTTGCCCGACCATTTGCAGATGTCGTAGCTGGCGACCATGTCGTAACGGCCGTTGGTCTTGGCCTTCCAGATTTCGAGCTTGCCTTCTTCCTTGAAGATACGCGCCATCACCGAGGAGGTGCGCACCATGCCCTTGGCCTTCATGTCGGCCAGGATCTTGTCCGGCAGCGGCTTGTTGGCCTCCGGGGCAAAGTCCTTCATCGACGAATCATTGCAGCCGGCGATAGCGATCGAGGCGACGAGGACTCCGGTACGGGCGAGCTTGGCAAACATGGATACGGCTATGTCTTTTCCCTCGGGCCAATGGCTTCGAAACGGCCGAGCCCACATGCTGAACACCGACGGACCGTAAGCCCGTTAACCTTGAAAATTCCTTACCGCAAGCGTCGGTCAACCCCTTCGCGGCAATTTCCCGAGCCTTCGTGGCAACTTCCCAACCCTTCGTTGCAACTTCATTGACCCGAATGCGGCGGCATTTTTGTGGCGAAATTGCTCATTGACGCCACATTGCGGTGGGCAAGCCGCTTCCGATGACCTCGTTCCGGCGTCAGCGGGTCAGAGGCTGCGCCCCATCGCCAGGTATTTCTCGCGGCGCTGCTCGCGGAAATCGGTGTTGGCGCCGGCAAAGTCCTTCATCGTCTTGGCAATGAGGTCGCCGGTCGCGGCAATCACCGTCTCGGGCGCGCGCTGGGCGCCGCCCATCGGCTCGGGGATGATGGCGTCGATGATCTTCAATTCCAAAAGATCCTGCGCGGTGATCTTCATGTTGGTCGCCGCGTCCTTGGAGCGGGTGGTGTCGCGCCACAAGATCGAGGCCGCGCCCTCCGGCGAAATCACCGAATAGATGGCGTGTTCGAGCATGTAGACACGGTTGGCGGTGGCGATCGCGATGGCGCCGCCAGAGCCGCCTTCGCCGATGACCACCGAAATCGACGGCACCTTGAGCGCAAGGCAGGCCGAGGTCGAGCGGGCGATGGCTTCCGCCTGGCCCCGCTCCTCGGCGCCGACGCCGGGATAGGCACCCGCCGTGTCGACCAGGGTCAGGAGCGGGATCTTGAAGCGATCGGCAAGCTCCATCAGCCGCACCGCCTTGCGATAGCCTTCAGGGCGCACCGAACCGAAATTGTGCTTCAGCCGGCTGGTCGTATCCGAACCCTTCTCCTGGCCGATGATCGCGATGGGCTCGCCGCGGAAGCGGGCGAAACCGCCGACGATCGCCTGGTCCTCACCGAAATTGCGGTCGCCGGCGAGCGGCGTGAAATCGCTGAACAGGCCCTTGATGTAGTCGACGCAGTGCGGCCTGTCGGAGTGGCGTGCCACCTGCACTTTCTGCCAGGGCGTCAGCGCCTTGTAGAGATCGCGCAGCGCGTCGCGCGACCGCTTCTCCAGCCTGGTGATCTCGTCGGCGACATCGACCGCCTCGCCATTCTCGGCAAGCTTCTTCAGCTCGAGGATCTTGAGCTCAAGATCCTGCACCGGCTTTTCGAAATCGAGGTAATTGTACATGCGTGAGCGGACCGATACGTCGGAAGGCAATGACTGCGGAACCGTTTAATCCAAGGCCCCGGGCGGTGAAATGTCGTCCTCACATAGCGATATGAGGCCTAGTCGGCAAGCGGATGATGATCGTTGACCAGCCGCACCAGCCGCTCCTCCAGCACATGGGTGTAAATCTGTGTCGTCGATATGTCGGCATGGCCAAGCAACTGCTGCACGGCCCTGAGATCGGCGCCGTTCTGCAGGAGATGGCTGGCAAAGGCATGGCGCAGCACGTGTGGTGAAACCTTGGCCGAGGCGATGCCGGCCCGCGCCGCCAGCCCTTTCAGATCGCGGGCAAAGACTTGGCGGGAAAGATAGCCGCTGTCGGAGGCGGCCGGAAACAGGAACGGGCTTTCTGCGAAGGCGGGCACTCCGGCCCGGGCGGCAAGCCAGGTTCGCATCGCCGCGCGCGCCTTGGCCGACAGCGGCACCATGCGTTCCTTGTCGCCCTTGCCGCGCACCATGAAGAAGCGGTCGTCGCGCTGCGCCACCGTCACCGGCAGGCCGACCAGTTCGGAAACGCGCAGGCCCGTGGCGTAGAGCACCTCGACCAGCGCATGCAGGCGCAGGGCCGCCAGCCTGTCGGCATGGCCGAGCCCTGCGTCGCCGGCTTCGGTGGCGGCGCGGTCGATCAGCCTGCCGGTGTCGGCCTCGGACATCGTCTTGGGCAGCGGCCGTCCCTTTTTCGGGCTGTCCAGCGTGCCGGTCGGGTCGTCGCCGCGCAGGCCCTCGGCGTAGAGAAACTTGAAGAACTGGCGGATCGCCGACAATTTGCGCGCCTGTGACGTCGGCGCGAAGCCGCGGGCGGCGATGTCGTCGAGATAGGCGCGGATGTCGGCGGCCGCCGCACCGGCAAGCCCGCCATCGATCTCGTTCGAAGCGTCTTCGAGATCGCGGCGATAGGAGGAAAGCGTGTTCTCGGCAGCACCACGCTCGGCGCTCATCATTTCCAGGAAGGCCTCGATGCGGGCGGCGCTGTTCATCCTTGAGGATCAGTTCTTCTTGGGATTCAGTTCTTTTTGGGATTCAGCTTTTCCAACGGGATGCGCACGCTCATCTCCGCTTTTTTCGGTTCGACGAACATCACCAGCGCGAACATCGTACCATAGGCAATGCCGGCCAGAATCGCGAGGGTCACGACAAAGCGAAACAGTGTCGGCATCAATCTTCGCCCGTCTTCTTGTTCTGCGTTCCCAGCCCTGTGCCCTTATGGGACGCCAATCCGGCCAATTCAAGGACGAAGCGGAGGCTTGTTAGCAACTTCTGATGCAGGCATTCCTTGGCCGATATAGGCTTGCCTCTACTCGGCATGCTTGACGCAAACGGGCTTTTCATGTCGATACGCCGGCAAAGAGGGCCCCAGAACCGTCATGGTGTCATGAACGCGCTACACGCAAATCCTCCAGGCGAGACCAGCGCCGCGCTGGTTAACCGGCTGGGCAGCCGGTCCATCGTCTTTGTCGGGCTGATGGGCGCCGGCAAGACGGCGATCGGCCGCAAGGTGGCGACGATGCTTTCGCTGCCCTTCATCGACAGCGACCAGGAGATCGAAAGCGTCTCGCGCATGACCGTGCCGGAGCTGTTCGAGCGCTATGGCGAAACCGAGTTCAGGGCGCTGGAACAGCGTGTCATCCTGCGCGTGCTGGAAAATGGCCCCCAGGTGCTCTCCACGGGCGGCGGCGCCTTCATGAACGCACAGACGCGCGAGGCCATCGCCACGCATGGCGTGTCGGTGTGGCTGAAGGCCGAGCTCGACCTCTTGATGGAACGCGTCTCCAAGAAGCAGAACCGGCCGCTGTTGAAGAGCGCCGATCCCCGTGCCGTGCTGGAGCGGCTGATGGGCGAACGCTATCCAGTCTACGCAACCGCTGATGTCACCGTGCCGACCCGCGACGACCGCAAGGAAATCATCGCCGCCGAGGTGCTGGAGGCGCTCTGCCGGCATTTCGGCATCGAGGAAAATGCCGCGACAGGCGAGGTCGAATCGTGAGCGTGGATCAGCCTGTCACCGTCGAAGTCGGGCTTGGCGACCGGGCCTACGACATACTCATCGGCTCAGGGTTGCTGTCTTGCGCGGGTGAGGAGATCTCGCGCCGGCTGCCGGGCACGCGCGCGGCCGTCATCACCGACGCCAATGTCGCGGCGGTGCATCTCGAGGCGCTGAAGACCGGGCTCGAAAAGGGCGGCATCCAGCCCGCCGTCATCACATTGCCGCCCGGCGAGAAGACCAAGAGTTTTGTCCATCTCGAAGAGGTGGTCGACGGTGTGCTGGCCGCCAGGCTGGAGCGCGGCGACATCGTCATCGCCTTGGGCGGCGGCGTCATCGGCGACCTTGCCGGCTTTGCCGCCGGCATCGTGCGGCGCGGCATGAATTTCGTGCAGATCCCGACCTCGCTGCTGGCCCAGGTCGATTCCTCCGTCGGCGGCAAGACCGGCATCAACAGTCCACGCGGCAAGAACCTCGTCGGTGTTTTCCATCAGCCGAAGCTGGTGCTGGCCGACACCGAAGTGCTCGACACGCTGCCGATCCGCGAATTCCGCGCCGGCTATGCCGAGCTCGCCAAATACGGGCTGATCGACCGGCCGCAATTCTTCGCCTGGCTGGAAGAAAACTGGAGGCAGGTGTTCGCCGGCGGCCCGGAGAGGGCGCAGGCGATTGCCGAGGCCTGTCGCGCCAAGGCCGACGTCGTCGCCCGCGACGAGTTCGAGACCGGCGACCGGGCGCTGCTCAATCTCGGCCACACGTTCGGCCACGCGCTGGAAGCCGCCACGCAGTATGACGGCGCCCGCCTCGTCCATGGCGAGGGGGTCGCCATCGGCATGGCACTGGCGCACCGGTTCTCCTCGCGCCTCAATCTGGCCAGCCCCGACGACGCGGCGCGCGTCGAGACCCATCTGCGCGCCGTTGGGCTGCCGTGGCGCATGGCCGACATTCCTGGCGATCTGCCTGACGCCGAGGCACTGCTGGCCTTCATCACCCAGGACAAGAAAGTGTCGCGCGGCGCGCTGACCTTCATCCTGACGCGCGGTGTCGGCCAGGCCTTCATCGCCAAGGACGTGCCGGCTTCGGAAGTGCTGTCGTTCCTCCGGGAGAACCACCCGGCCAACGGGAAAGCCGGCTGAGATGAGCAACCAGACGGGCTGGGTCGTCGTCGCCGTCCTTGCAATCCTCATCCTGCTGATCGTTGCCGTGCGCACGCGCCTGCTTGCCATGTTCGGCTACGAGCTGTCGCGCATCGAGCCGCAGCGCTCGAGCCAGGACGAGTTGCGCGGTGCGGTCGACGATTTCCGCCGCGACGGTCAGGTGGTGCGCGAGGATCGTGATCGCATTGGCGGCCTGTTCGATCTCGAGGAGCTCGAAGTCTCCGATGTCATGGTGCACCGCACCAACATGCGCTCGGTCAATGCCGACAATGCGCCGGAAGCGGTGGTGCGCGAGATCCTGCAGAGCCCGCACACGCGCATGCCGTTGTGGAAGGGCTCGCTCGACAACATTGTCGGCGTGCTGCACGCCAAGGACCTGCTGCGCGCGTTGAACGAAGTCGGCAACGACTTTTCCAAGATCGACGTGATGAAGATCGCCTCGAAACCCTGGTTCGTGCCGGACACCACGACGTTGCAGGAACAGCTCAACGCCTTTCTGCGCCGTAAGGCGCATTTTGCCGTCGTCGTTGACGAATATGGCGAGGTCGAAGGGCTGGTGACGCTGGAGGATATCATCGAGGAGATCGTCGGCGAGATCGCCGACGAGCATGATGTCGACATCCATGGCGTCAAGCAGGAGGCCGACGGTTCCGTCGTCGTCGAGGGCACGGTGCCGATCCGCGACCTGAACCGGGCGCTCGACTGGAACCTGCCCGACGAGGAGGCGACCACCATTGCCGGCCTCGTCATTCACGAGACGCAGTCGATCCCCGAGGAAAAACAGGCTTTCACCTTCCACGGCAAGCGCTTCACCGTGATGAAACGCGACAAGAACCGGATTGCCCGGTTGAGGATCAGGCCGGCCGTGGACACTTAAGCGCCTCGCGCTGAGACGGATCCCGTCCGGCGCTCAGCAATCCTTGGTCCAGCGTTCGCTGAGCGTTGCGTCTGTTTCCGCATCGACCGACGCCAGGCTGACCTCATAGCCCCAAAGGCTTCGGATGTGGCGAAGTGTTGCGTCGCGGCTCTCATTGTCGAGCAGGACGCCGTCCTTCACCTTGTGCTGAAGTCGCAAATGCCGGTCGCCGAGCAAGTCCACGTCCACGATCTGGATATCGGGCCGGTTTGCGCCCCAATCATAGTTTTGGGCCAGCGCGGCCCGTATCTTGCTGTAGCCCCGCTCGTCGTGGATCGATGCGACTTCGTAGTGCGGTCGGTCGGAGCCGTCGGCCAGCACGAAGAGCCGCCATTTCCGGATCAGGGTCGGACTGAGATATTGGCGAATGAAGGATTCGTCCCGGTGATTGGCCCAGGCGTCGAGCAAGGTTTCGAGCCAGTCGCCGCGGCCGGCAATGTCGGGAAACCAGTCGCGGTCTTCCGCCGTCGGCTCGGTCGAGATGCGCTGGATGTCCTGCATCATGTCAAGGCCGAGGGCATAGGGGTTGATGCCGGAAAACCGCGGGTCGTCGAAGGAAGGCTGGAAGATCACGTTCGAGTGGTTGCGCAGGATTTCGAGCATGGTGCCTTCATTGATCCGGCCACGGTCGAACAACATGTTCATCAAGGTATAATGGACGAAAGTGGCGCACCCCTCATTCATGACCTGGGTTTGCCGCTGCGGGTAAAAATACTGTGCGATGACCCGGACAATGCGGAGGATCTCGCGTTGCCAAGGTTCCAGGACGAGGCTGTTCTTTTCCAGGAAATAGAGCAGGTTCTCCTCGGGCAGGCTCAGCGATTTTTTCCGTTCAGCCAAGACTTCTTCCCCGGCTTCGGCCTTGTCGGCGTCCTGCACCGGAGGCAGAGTCCGCCACAGATCATTGTAGGAGCGCTCCTCGTATTCGAGACGTTCGCGAAGGCCTTCGCGTTGCTGTTCCGACGAGAGTTTCGGCGGCCGGTGGTATCGGAACACGCCTTGCTCCATCAGCGCGTGAGCCGAATCGAGAACCGCTTCCACGGCGGCGAGACCGTAACGCTCCTCGCACCGGGCGATGTAACCTTTCGCGAAGTCCAGATAGCTCAGAATCCCGCCTGCGTCCGTCCACTGGCGGAAAAGGTGATTGTTCTTGAAGAAATGGTTATGTCCGAGTGCCGCATGGGCCGTCACCAGGGCCTGCAGGGCCATGGTGTTTTCTTCCATCAGGTAGACGATGCAGGGATCGGAATTGATGACCAGCTCATAAGCCAGCCCGCGCCCACCTTTGCGGTAGAGAAGCTCGTTGTAGAGGAAATGCTTACCGAACGACCAATGCCGGTACATCAGCGGCATGCCGACCGAGGAGTAGGCGTCGAGCATCTGCTGCGAGGAAATAACCTCCATCTGCACCGGGTAGGTGTCGAGGTGAAGCTGATCAATCGCGATTGCCTCGATCTCGTCATAGGCTCGCGACAGTGTCTTGAAGTCCCAGTCGGACCCTGAGAAAAGCAACCTGGATTTACCGGCTTGGCTAGCCATCCGACATACCTCACGCGCTCGCACGCATTGCCGGCTGCCTGGCGAAGAGCTCGCGAAAGACGGGGTAGATATCCGCTGGGGATGCGATGCGCCGCATCTGGAAATTCGGCCATTTCTGCTCGATGGCGCTGTAGGCGCGCCAAAGCGAGGTGCCATTTTCGGTCGACCCAAAAATATGGCTTTCGCGCTCGTCGATGATCTCCACATAGGCGAAATACTGGCACAACCGCATCAGTTTGCCGCCGAGCAGCTCGATGCAGCGTTCGGAATCGGTGGCGAAATTGTCGCCGTCGGAGGCCTGGGCGGCATAGATGTTCCATTCCGTCGGCGGATAGCGCTGTTCAATGGTGCGGTGCATTTCCTCGAGCGCCGTGGAAACGACCGTGCCGCCGCTCTGGGTATGGTAGAAGAACGTCTGCTCGTCGACCTCCTGGGCCTCGTGGGTGTGACGAATGAAAACGATGTCCGTCCGCTCATAACGCCGCGTCAGGAATAGGTGGAGCAGCACGAAGAAGCGTTTGGCCAGATCCTTTTCGCGCTCCCCCATCGATCCCGAAACGTCCATAAGGCAGAACATGACGGCGCTGGCATTGGGCTGCGGCTGGGGGTCGAAGCGGTTGAAGCGGATGTCGACCGGGTCGACATAGGAAATTCGCCGGCGACGACGCTCCATCAAATCGAGTTCTTCGCGCAGGGCAGCGATGCGTTCGCGCCTTGCCGCGTTCGGGGGTTGCGCTTCGAGCAGTGCAAGCTGGCGGGCGATCTCATCCAATTGCGCCTGTTTGGGACGCCGGAGCGCAATGCGGCGACCATGGCTGTTGCGCATCGTGCGGCCGACATTGATGTTGGTCGGCGAGCCGCTGGCGCTGAAGCCCGCCCGCTTCGGCTTGAACGTCAATATCTGCTTGAGATTGAGCTTGACCAGATCGGGCAGTTCAAGATCCTCGAAGAAAAGATCGAGAACCTCCTCGCGTGACAACATGAAACGAAAATCGTCTTCGGATTCGCTATTTCCCGGAGACGAAGAGCCCACGCCTCCCAGACCTGGCTTTGGGATCAGATCTCCTGAAATGTAAGTTCTGTTGCCAGGCAAGATATGCTGGCGCCGGCCGCTGTCCCTGGCATCGCTGAAGACCGGCTCGCTGGTGCCTTTCCGGGGCATGGGCACGGCATGCTCCCGGTCAACCTCGGCGATGCGGCCGGCGCGGACCTGGTCGCGGATGTTTCGCTTGAGTTCCTCCCGCGCGCGCTTCAGAAACCGCTGGCGGTTGCCCAGGCTTTTGTCCTTCGGATTCAGGCGTCTGTCGATAAAGATCGGCATGGAAGCATCCGGGCCTGCCTCAACCCGCCTTGTTCACACGCATGTACCAGTCGACAAGCCGGCGCACCTGCCGCTCGGTGTAACCACGTTGCACCATGCGCTGCACGAATTCATTGTGGCGTTTTTCCGTCACGCTGTCCTGTTTGGAGCCGAAACTGATCACGGGCAGAAGGTCTTCAACCTGTCCGAACATCCGCTTCTCGATCACTTCACGCAGCTTTTCATAGCTGGTCCATGACGGATTGCGGCCATGGTTGCGCGCCCGGGCGCGCAATGTGAATTTGACCACTTCGTTGCGAAAATCCTTGGGATTGGCGATGCCGGCCGGCTTTTCGACCTGCGACAGTTCCTTGTCCAGGATCTCGCGGTCGAGGATCTGGCCGGTATCGGGGTCCTTGTAGTCCTGATCCTCGATCCAGGCATCGGCATAGGCGATGTAGCGGTCGAAAAGGTTCTGGCCATATTCGCTATATGACTCCAGATAGGCCTTCTGGATTTCGTGGCCGATGAACTCGGCATAGCGGGTCGCGAGCTCCGACTTGATGAATTCGAGATAGGCGGCTTCCGTTTCCTTCGGGAACTGCTCGCGCTTGATCGCCTCTTCCAGGATGTACATCAGGTGCACCGGGTCCGCCGCGACCTCGTTGGTGTCGTAGTTGAACGTCTGCGACAGGATTTTGAAGGCGAAGCGCGTGCTTACGCCGGTCATGCCCTCGTCGACGCCGGCTGCGTCGCGATACTCCTGAACGGACTTGGCCCTGGGATCGACCTCCTTGAGGTTTTCACCGTCATAGGCGCGCATCTTGGTATAGAGCGGCGAATTGTCGTGCTCGGCAAGGCGAGTCGAGACGGTGAACCGGCTGAGAATGTCCAGCACTTCAGGTGCGCACGGGCTGCCGGCCAGTTCGCTCTCGCGCAGCAATTTCTCGTAAATATGCCTCTCTTCGGTGATCCGCAGGCAATATGGCACCTTGACCACGAGGATGCGGTCCAGAAAGGCCTCGTTGTTTTTGTTGTTCTTGAACTGCTGCCATTCCGATTCGTTGGAATGGGCAATGATGATGCCCTGATAGGGGAAGGCGCCGAAATTCTCAGTGCCATTGTAGCTGCCTTCCTGGGTCGCCGTGAGCAGCGGGTGCAGGACCTTGATGGGCGCCTTGAACATCTCGACGAATTCGAGCAGGCCTTGCGTGGTCCGGTTCAGGCCGCCGCTGTAGGAATAGGCGTCCGGATCGGACTGGCTGAAATTTTCCAATTGCCTGATGTCGACCTTGCCGACCAAGGCCGAGACGTCCTGGTTGTTCTCGTCGCCGGGCTCTGTCTTGGCAATGCCGATCTGGCGCAGCCGCGACGGCATCAGCTTGACGACACTGAACTTGGAAATATCGCCCGACAGTTCGTCGAGCCGCTTGGCCGCCCAGGGCGAGATAAGTCCGTTGAGACGGCGCCGGGCTATCCCGTATTTATCCTCCAGCAGGTCTCCCATGCGGTCGGGATGGAAAAGGCCAAGCGGCGATTCGAAAATCGGACTGATCTGGCTGCCGGCCTTCAGCGTGTAGATCGGCCGTTCCTCCATCAGTTTCTTCAGCCGTTCGGCAAGGGAGGATTTGCCGCCGCCGACGGGGCCGAGGAGGTAGAGGATCTGCTTGCGCTCCTCCAGTCCCTGAGAGGCATAGCGGAAATATCCGGCGATGCGCTCGATCGTGTCCTCCATCCCGTAGAACTCGGAGAAGGATGGATAGACCTTGACGGTGCGGTTCGAAAAAATGCGGCCGAGCCGTTCATCCTTGCTGGTGTCGACCAGGTTCGGTTCGCCGATTGCCTCGACCATCCGTTCAGGCGCCGAGGCATACATCGACTTGTCCTCTCGGCAAGCAAGGAGATACTGCTGGAGGCTGATTTCTTCCTGGGCCGCGTTCGCATAAATCTCCGAAAACAGATCGAAGACGTCGGACTGATTCTCACGCATGATGCTTTGCCCTCAGAGCCGTTCTGGCTGTCAGCTAGCTCATCATATTCAACTGCCGGAGCGCATTGTGGTTCCCTTCACATGAAGGAGAGAATGTGCATTTGGCAGTGAAGCCTGGGACGCCACCCCGTGTGGCCGGAATGCTTATCCAATACTGAAGGTGGTGATGGCGCGATGAGATCGTCAAGGGGCAGATATGATTTCGTGAACTGAACAAAAAGGAGCCGTGCATTTGAAGCGGGCTGATACGGCGAGAGTTACGGCCCGATGCGAGTTCGACGAAGGGCGGTCGATCCGGCCTCGTCGACAGCGGTGAGTCCCAAGATATCGAATGTCATTCTCGTAGTTTGGATCGATGGTCGATCGCCAAGCCGTACCTCTGGTATTACCAATCCTTGACTGGACGCTCGTGGCGCCTGCGGGCACTCTTTGGCCGATACGGTCGGGAGACCATGATGATCGATCGACGAAGCCTGATTCTGGCCGCGGTGACGGCGCTGTTGCCATTGGGAGCATCGGCGGCATGGCGCCTGCGCCAGCCCGCGCCAACGACCTTCGACTATGGGCCGGCCAAACTCGACATCTATGCTCCCGATGGCGCGAAAAACCTGCCGGTGGTGTTTTTCGTCCATGGCGGGGCCTGGCAGTTCGGCAAACGCAGCCAGGTGGGTGCAAAGCCGGCTTTCCTGCTCGCCAATGGGTTCTGCTTCGTTTCCATCGACTATCGCATGCTGCCGCAGGTGGATGTCGCCACCCAGGCCAGCGATGTCGAAAAGGCCTATGCCTATGTCAGGGCCAATATTGCCGGGCATGGCGGTGATCCCAGGCGCATCGTCGGCATGGGGCATTCGGCCGGCTGCCATCTGATCGCGCTGACGGGAATGCGCGGCGGGCTGCCAGGCGTCGCCGGGCTGCTTCTCGACGATACCAGGGCCTATGATCTCGCCAGGCTTGAGAAAAATGGCGGTATGGTGCGAGCCTATGCCCGGGTGTTTTCCGATCCATCGCAATGGGCGGCATTGTCGCCGGCGAGCCATGTCGACGGCAGCAAGCATCCGCCGACCTTCATCGCCTATTCCCGCGCCGAGGGTCGCGGCGAGGAGTCGAAAGCCTTTGCCGAGCGCTTGCGCGCCACCGGTACCAAGGTCACGCTGTTCGACGGCAGCGCCTATACGCACATGTCGATCAATCGCGATTTCGGCGAAGACGGCGACGCGCTGACGGCGGCCGCGCTGGCTTTCCTGAAGTCGACGGTCGGCTGAAGGGGAGCGCAGGCGTCAGCGGCACTGGATCAGACCAAAAGCGGCGGCGGGATATTGCCGTGCGGCCATCGGCGAGTGCTATTGGCTTCGTGATGGGGAGAAAAATTGCATGAATGGCGCCGATGTCCTGTGCGATGTGCTTTTGGCCAATGACGTGACGGTCTGTTTCGCCAATCCCGGCACATCCGAAATGCATTTCGTCGCCGCGCTTGACCGCAAACCGCGGATGCGTTGCGTGCTCGGCCTTTTCGAGGGCGTGGTGACCGGTGCCGCCGACGGCTATGCGCGCATGACCGACCGTCCCGCCGCGACTTTGCTGCATACGGGGCCTGGTCTGGCCAATGGCCTGGCCAACATGCACAACGCCCGGCGCGCCTTGAGCCCGATGATCAACATCGTCGGCGACCATGCCTCCTATCATTTGCCGCTCGACGCACCACTCACCAGCGATATCGAGGGCCTCGCGGCGCCGATGTCGAACTGGGTCGGCCGCGTCAAAGGTCCTGAGGATGTCGCGCCGGCAGCCGAAGCCGCCTTTCGCGCCTCGCTGACGCCGCCGGGCGTCGCGACGCTGATCCTGCCGGCGGATGCCGCCTGGGGTGAAGTCGGCGCGGTCCCGGTCGGCAAGGTGAAGCTGGCGCCGACGCGAGCCGCCGACATGGACGCCGTACGCAAGATCGCCGCGGCGATCCGTGCCGCTCCGGGGCGGGTCGGCATGATCGTGCGCGGGCGCGCCGCGCGCGCCGATGCGCTCGACATTGCCGGCCAGATTTCCACCGCAGGCGGTGTCCGTCTGTTCAGCGAGGTCCTGACCGCGCGGATGCAGCGCGGACGCGGGCGCGTGGCGCCGACCCGTATTCCCTATCCGGTCGATGCCGCGACGGCGCTGCTCAGGGACATCGACGTCCTGGTGCTGGTCGGCGGCAAGGAGCCGGTCGCCTTCTTCGCCTATCCGGGAAAACCCGGACGGCTGGTCCGCGAAGACTGTCAGGTGCTGACGCTCGCCGCCCATGGCGACGATCTCCATGCGGCGCTGGAAGCGCTTCGCGAGGAACTGGGCATCAAGCCATCGCAGCAGACGGCGTTCGCGGCCGCTTTCCCGGACGAGGCAACGCCGAATGGCAAGTTGACCGAAGATGCCATCGCGCTGTCGGTGGCGCGCAAGCTGCCGGACAATGCGATCATCTGCGACGAAGCGGTCACCTCGGCGCGGCGCTTTTTCGCGCTGTCGGCATATGCGGCGCCGCACGACTACATGATGGGTACGGGCGGATCGATCGGCGGCGGCATCCCGATGGCGACCGGGGCGGCAGTCGCCTGTCCCGACCGCAAGGTGATCAATCTGGAGGCCGACGGCAGCGGCATGTACACGGTGCAGGGGCTGTGGACCCAGGCCCGGGAAAATCTCGATGTGGTGACGATCGTCTTTTCCAACCGCACCTACGCCATCCTGCATGGCGAGATGAAGAATGTCGGCGTCGGGGCGATCGGCGAGAACGCCAGGCGCATGCTCGACCTCGACCATCCGCCGCTGGACTGGGTCTCGCTGGCAAAAGGCATGGGCGTGGAGGCCGCGCGCGCCGAGACCTGCGAACGGTTCGATGCGCTTCTGGACAGTGCCTTGTCGCGGCGGGGGCCGTTCCTGATCGAAGCGGTGCTCTGAGCGCCCGTGACAGGGCTGGCTGGCCTACCAGCGGGTCTTTTCGCCGGGAGCCGCCGGTTCGATCGCCAGCGCGTGCACGCCGGCCTTCAATTCGTCGGCGAGCAGTTCGTTGACGGCGCGGTGGCGGTCGATGCGGTTCATGCCGGCAAAGGCGGACGCGACGACACGGACGCGAAAATGCGTCTCGCCGGTGCCGTCATAGACGCCGTGATGGTCGGAGCCGTGATGATGGTGGCCGGCATGAAGATGGCTTTCGTTGATGATCACCAGCCGCTCCGGCGAAAATGCCTTGTTGATCTTGTCTTCCATGGTCGCCTGTATGGACATAGTCGTCTCCGTTCACCACATATGGCCGGCGCGCCAGCGTGAAAACCGAAAACCGGTTCATACGGGGGCCGCTACCGCGCAACAAAATCCGCCATTCGCCTGCTTTATGCCGCGATTCAGCGGTTAGGGCGATGATCGCGAAAATGTCAATTCTTGTTTCGCATCTGCGAACGCCCCATAAATGGGTCAGATGAAGCCGTACCCCAAATATTTCGAGAAGATTCGCGTCCGCCCCGACAAGGACGCGGAGCTGAAGTCGCATTCGCCGATTTGCCAGTGGGACGGCTGCAAGGAGGCGGGCACCCATCGCGCGCCGGTCGGGCGGATGAAGGAGGGCGAGTATTTCCGCTTCTGCTTCGACCATGTGCGCGAGTACAACAAGGGCTTCAACTACTTCTCCGGCGTGCCGGACACCGAGGTCGCACGCTTCCAGAAGGAAGCGATGACCGGCCACCGGCCGACCTGGAAGATGGGCGTCAACGGCGCCTCGACACGTTCGTCGCCCGATATGGCGCAGATGCGCTCCGGCCGCGCCGGCTACTACAACCGCATGCGCGACCCGTTCGATCTGTTCAAGGGGCCGAAGGATCCGCGTGAGGCGCGCGAGCGCAAGGCCAAGCCGCTTGAGGCCAAGGCGCTGGAAACGCTTGGCCTTGATACAAAGGCGACTGGCAAGGATATCAAGGCGCGCTATAAGGAACTGGTGAAGCGCCACCATCCGGATGCGAATGGTGGCGACAGAGGTTCGGAAGACCGGTTCCGCGATGTGCTGCAGGCCTATCGCGTGCTCAAACAGGCGGGCCTGTGCTGAGCGACCCTATGGTTTGTGTCGTTTTCCAACTTTCATAAGGGTGGAAAAGGCTTTAAGACCGCCCCCGAACAAAATCGATTGCCGGCGAAACGGGACGTTTCGCCCGTGGAGACGTTGAGAGATATGAACAAGGTCGATCGCGACATCGCCAACCTGCCCGACACAACGGTCTCGGTGAAGGACAAATTCGGCTTCGACTCCAAGATGGTGGTGCCGGCCTATTCGGTAACCAGCGAACATGTGCCGGACATCGATCCGGACTATCTGTTCGACAAGGCGACCACCTTGGCGATCCTTGCCGGCTTCGCCTACAACCGCCGCGTCATGGTCTCGGGCTATCACGGCACCGGCAAGTCGACCCATATCGAACAGGTCGCCGCCCGCCTCAACTGGCCCTGCGTGCGCGTCAACCTCGACAGCCATGTCAGCCGTATCGATCTCGTCGGCAAGGACGCCATCGTCGTCAAGGACGGGCTGCAGATCACCGAATTCCGCGACGGCATCCTGCCTTGGGCCTATCAGCACAATGTCGCGCTGTGCTTCGACGAGTATGACGCCGGGCGTCCGGACGTGATGTTCGTCATCCAACGCGTCCTGGAATCCTCGGGCCGGCTGACGCTGCTCGACCAGAGCCGGGTCATACGTCCGCATCCGGCGTTCCGGCTGTTCTCGACCGCCAACACGGTGGGTCTCGGCGACACCACCGGCCTCTATCACGGCACGCAGCAGATCAACCAGGCGCAGATGGACCGCTGGTCGATCGTCACCACGCTGAACTATCTGCCGCACGACAATGAAGTGAACATCGTGCTGGCCAAGGCCAAGCACTATCGCGACGGCAAGGGCAAGGACATCGTCAACAAGATGGTGCGCGTCGCCGACATGACGCGCTCAGCCTTCATCAACGGCGATCTGTCGACGGTGATGAGCCCGCGTACCGTCATCACCTGGGCCGAGAATGCCGAGATCTTCGGCAATATAGGCATGGCGTTCCGGCTGACCTTCCTGAACAAGTGCGACGAACTGGAACGCTCGGTAGTGGCCGAGTTCTACCAGCGTGCCTTCGGCGAGGATCTGCCGGAGAGCGCGGCCAACGTGGTGCTGGGCTAAGCAGAGTCTCGATGGCGGGTCCGGGCGACAACACGCGCAACAAGTCGAAGACGGGGTCTGAAGCCGATAGCTTCAAGCGCGCCGTTACCGTCTGCATGCGCGCCATTGCCGGCGACAAGGAAATGGAAGTCGGCTTCGCCAAGGATAGGCCGGCGCTCGCCGGCAGCCGCGCGCGCTTGCCCGAACTGCCGAAGAAGGCATCGAAGACCGACATTGCGATTACCCGCGGCCTCGGCGATTCCATGGCGCTGAAGCGCGCCTGCCACGATCAGCGCATCCACACCAAGCTGGCGCCGGAAGGCAAGGCGGCCCGCGCCATCTATGACGCGGTCGAGCAGGCCCGTGTCGAGGCGATCGGCAGCCGCGCCATGCAAGGCGTCGCCGACAATATCGGCTCGATGCTGGAGGACAAATACGCCAAGGCCAACCTCATCGACGTCAAGGACAAGGCCGACGCACCGATCGAGGAAGCGCTGGCGCTGATGGTGCGCGAGAAGCTGACCGGAAGGTCGATCCCGAAGAGCGGCGAGCGGCTGGTCGAGCTCTGGCGCCCCTGGGTCGAGGAAAAGGCCAAGGCCGATCTCGAAGGCTTGTCGGCCAAGCTCGAGGACCAGCAGGCCTTCGCCCGCGTCGTGCGCGAGATGCTCGCCTCCATGGAAATGGCCGAGGAACTCGGCGACGACCAGGAGACGGAAGACTCCGAGGACAATGACGACAACCAGCCGCAAGGCGAGGAGCAGAGCGAGGAGGGCGGCGAAGAGGATTCCGGCTCCGAGCAGTCGCAGTCAGAGGACGCCGAAGCTTCGGCCGACGATGAGCAGTCGTCCGAGACGGAAGCGTCCGACGCCACCGCCGACGATCTGTCCGACGATGACGATGCCGATGCTGAGACGCCCGGCGAGGCGCGCCGCAACGACAATCCCTTCACCAACCTGCCGAAGGAAATCGACTACAAGGTCTTCACCACCGCTTTCGACGAGACGGTCGGGGCCGAGGAGCTTTGCGAAGAAGAAGAGCTCGACCGGCTGCGCGCCTTCCTCGACAAGCAGCTTGCCAATCTGTCCGGCGTCGTCGGGCGGCTCGCTAACCGGCTGCAGCGCCGCCTGATGGCGCAGCAGAACCGGTCCTGGGATTTCGACCTGGAAGAGGGTTACCTTGACCCGGCGCGCCTGGTGCGCGTCGTCATCGACCCGATGCAGCCGCTGTCCTTCAAGCAGGAGCGTGACACCAAATTCCGCGACACGGTGGTGACGCTGGTGCTCGATAATTCCGGCTCGATGCGCGGCCGGCCGATCACTGTCGCCGCCACCTGCGCCGACATCCTGGCGCGCACGCTGGAGCGCTGCGGCGTCTCGGTCGAGATCCTCGGCTTCACCACGCGGGCGTGGAAGGGCGGGCAGGCGCGTGAGAAGTGGCTGAAGGACGGCAAGCCGCCGAATCCCGGCCGCCTCAACGATTTGCGCCACATCATCTACAAATCCGCCGACCATCCGTGGCGGCGGGCACGGCGCAATCTCGGCCTGATGATGCGCGAAGGCCTGCTCAAGGAAAACATCGATGGCGAGGCGCTGCTGTGGGCACACAACCGCCTGATCGCCCGGCCAGAGCAGCGCAAGATCCTGATGATGATCTCGGACGGCGCGCCGGTCGACGATTCGACGCTGTCGGTCAATCCGGGCAACTATCTGGAACGCCATCTGCGCGCCGTCATCGAACTGATCGAGACGCGCTCGCCGGTCGAACTCTTGGCCATCGGTATCGGCCATGACGTCACGCGCTATTATCGGCGCGCCGTCACCATCGTCGATGCCGAGGAACTGGCCGGCGCCATGACCGAGCAATTGGCCTCGCTGTTTGCCGAGGAAAGCGCGCGCGACACGCGGCGTGGCGGCATGCGGCGCGCCGGATGATCCTTTCGCGGGGCGGTTTTCGACGGACGCTTTTCGCTGCCATCGCCTTGTTCGCCGGCGTGGCTTCGGCGCCGGCCGGTCCGGTCCGGTCCAGCTCTGTCGAGCCGGTCGAGATCTCGGCCCGCCCGATCACCCAGTTTCATATCGGTCGCGCCGACAAGCAGTTCGGGCCGCTCGAATTCGTCGGCGGCCTGGAGATGACCTCGCCGACGCGCGATTTCGGTGCGTTGTCGGCCTTCCGTTTCGTGAAGGCGGGCGGCGATTTCATCGGGGTGGCCGACACCGGCTTCTGGTTCTTCGGGACGGTGGTTCGTGACGCCGATAAGCGGCCGGCCGGTATCCAGAATTTCCGCATGCAGCAGATGGTCGATGAAAACGGCCAGCCGATCGACGAGAAATGGATGGTCGACGCCGAAGGGCTCGACGTCAAGGACGGCATCGCCACCGTCGGCTTCGAACGCAACCATCGCGTCGCCCAGTTCAAGATCGACCCGAGTGACATGAAGGCGCCGTTCAAGCAGCTGGATTTCCTCATTCCAGCCTGGGAGTTGCGCCAGAATCGCGGTTTCGAGACCGTCACCCATGCCAATGCCAATGGCCAGCATGAGGGCGGCCTGGTGGTGGTGTCGGAGAAGAGCCTCGACAAATCAGGCAACATCTATGCCGCCATCATCGAAGGGCCGCACAAGGGCGTGTTCACCGTCAAGCGCAACGGTGATTTCGACATCACCGACGGTGCGTTCCTGCCGGATGGCGACCTGCTGCTCCTGGAGCGCAGCTTCTCGATGGCAGGCGGCCTCAAGATGCGGCTGCGGCGTATCTATGGCGAGAGTGTCGAGAAGGGCGCCGTCGCCGACGGGCCGGTTCTGCTGGAAGCCGACATGGGCTACCAGATCGACAATATGGAAGGACTCGACGTCTGGCCCCGCGATGACGGCGCGCTGATGGTGTCGCTGGTCTCCGACGACAACCACTCGATCCTGCAGCGCAACCTCTATCTGGAATTTATTCTCCACCAGGATTGAGCATCTGCTCCAGCTGCGAACCTGACGTTGAGAGTTTTCAATGGGGGTTCGTTTGAGTTGGATGCCTTCCCCCACTCCGTCGCTGCTTCGCAGCGCCACCTCTCCCCCCTCCGGAGGGAGAGGAAGGGAGCCTCCCGGCATAAGCTCGCGCCCTTCCTCTACCCCGTCGATCGGGGGAGAGGTGGCGCTGCGAAGCAGCGACGGAGTGGGGGTCGACTGTTCATCGCGAGTCGTTGGTGGCGATCCAGATGACGTGGCGCGCGCCGCGCTTGCCGTTGGCGCGCGTGGCGACCTCTTCGACGACGAAGCCAGCCTGCTTCAGCCGCCGCGTGAAGCCGCTGTCCGGCCCTTGCGACCACACCGCCAGCACGCCGCCAGGCTTCAGCGCCGTGCGTGCGGCCTTGAGGCCTGTCAGGCTGTAGAGCGCATCGTTGCCCTTGTGGACGATGCCTTCGGGGCCATTGTCGACATCGAGCAGGATGGCGTCCCAGCGGGACGGCTGCGACCGTATCAGATCTCCGACATCGGTCTCCCGGACCTCGACCCGGGAATCGTCGAGACAGCCGCCAAACACTTCCGTCATCGGGCCACGTGCCCAGGCGACCACCGCCGGCACCAGTTCCGCGACGACGATGCCGGCGTCACCGCCCAATTCGGCGAGAGCGGCGCGCAGGGTAAAACCCATGCCAAGCCCGCCAATGAGGACCCTCGGTTGGCGATGGCTGGCAATCTTCCGGCAGGAGAGCCTGGCCAGCGCTTCCTCGGAGCCGCTGAGGCGGCTGTTCATCAGCTCATTGGTGCCGAGCATGATCGAGAATTCGGAACCGCGCCGCTTGAGGCGAAGCTCCTGCGCGCCATCCCCGGTCTTTGCCGAATCGAGCTGGACCCAGGGGATCATGGGCTTTGTCTGACCACGATCTTTCCGGAAAACCGGAGGCCACTTTTCGGGATCATGGTTTAAGCCGCGATCGCCGGCTGGCTCCAGCGGGCGGCGAGCAGCCGGTAGGGGATGAGCGCGACAATGGCGATGATCAGCTTCACCGAGAGGTCGCCGAGCGCCCAGGAAACCCAGCGCATGGCGTCGACATGGAAAACACCCATCAGCGGCGCCGTTTCGAGCGCAAAACCGTCATTGGGGCCGGCGAAGGCGAAAGCGGCCGAAAATGCCACGGTAAAGAAGACCATCGTGTCGAACACCGATCCGACCAGCGTGCCGACGATAGGCGCCCGCCACCAGCTCTGCCGGCGCAAACGATTGAACACGGTGACGTCGAGCAATTGCGCGGAGAGGAATGCCGCCCCGGAAGCCGCCGCGATGCGTACCAGCCGGTCGGCGGCGGTCTCGAATTCGATCAGGCCATGACGGAACAGGAAGGGCGAAACGAGAATCGAGCAGACCACCGCCGTCATGAAGCCGACAAAGACGATCCGGCGCGCCACGGCGGGTCCATAGCGGCGGTTGGCGAGGTCGGTTACCAGGAAGGAGAAGGGGTAGGTGAAAGCGCCCCAGGTCAAAAGGTCGGCCAGCGACAGGCTGCCGATCTGGCCCTGCATCGGGAACTGCACGAGAATGTTCGATGCCACGACGACAAGCGCCATGGCGGCCACGAAGGGCAAATACCGCGAAAATGAAGTCATTTTTTTATCCTGGGTAATGGAACCAGCGGAGCACTATGCTCGCTCGTATTCGAGCATCGGATTGTCAAACCTTGCGGCTTCTATCCGATGCCCCAGAGGCCAACAAGGTGTTGGCCAGAGACCAACAAGATGTTGGCCAGGGCGGTAGTCCCCCGCCTTTAAACGATGTCAGGCAGCGACCTGCTCGGCCAGCTTCTTGGCGATCTGCTTCTTCAGCAGGCGCGCGCGCTGCGACAGTTCCTTGACGTCGGCCTTGGCCAGGAAGGCATCGAGACCACCGCGATGTTCGACCGAACGCAGCGCGTTGGCCGAGATGCGCAGGCGCACGTTCTGGTTCAGCGCTTCCGAGATCAGCGTCACATTGACGAGGTTCGGCAGGAAGCGACGCTTGGTCTTGTTGTTGGCGTGGCTCACATTGTTGCCGGTCTGGACTGCCTTGGCAGTGAGTTCGCAGGTGCGGGACATGGTTCTAACCTTCAGTTCTCTCGGGACCTGCCAAACCTTTGTGCCCACGCCGGGTGGCGCGCGGTTCTGGTCAGGCGGCCTTATGGAAAAAGTTGGCGTTCCATAGTTGCATTTCACCGGGGCGTCAAGCTCCGGCTTCCCCACGGAAGCGCCCGGCATTTCATATTAAGGCCGGAATTCACCCTATAAGCGGTCTCATAGGGACATGCCAGACCGGAGTTGCCCGCCTCCGGCCGAAAATCAAGGATCCGATCCCGCCATGCCTCGTTCGTCTCGCGCATTTGTTGCCGTGCTTGCCATCGCCGTGCCCTCCGCCGCATCGGCGGCCTCGCCGCAGTCCTTCAAGGGCGAATACACCGTGTCGTTCCTTGGTCTCTCGATCGCGAGATCGACCTTCGCGAGCCACTACGAGAATGGCGCCTACGCAATCGAAGGCAGCGTTTCGGCCGCTGGCCTGGCCAAACTGTTCGACGATACGCGGGGCACGATCTCGTCCAAGGGCACGATTTCAGGCCAAAAGATGGTGCCGCAGGCGTTCCGCGCCGACTATACCTCGGGCAAGAAGGCGTCGGCGATCGACATCCGCTTCGCCAATGGCACGGTGACCTCGACGCAGGTCGTCCCGGCGCCGGGCAAGCGCGACCCGAAGGCCTGGGTGCCGATCGGCGCCGGCGACCTGGCAGGGGTGCTCGATCCGATGGCGGCGACCGTCATCCATGCCGACAGCCTCGACCAAGTCTGCGGCCGCAAGGTCAAGTTCTACGATGGCGAGATGCGCGCCGATCTGACGCTGACCTACGATTCGAAAGGCACGATCTCGGTGCCGGGCTACAAGGGCGACACCGTCACTTGCCGGATGGGCTTCGAGCCCGTGGCGGGCTATCGCAAGGGCCGCAAGGCGCTCAACTATCTCAAGAACAAAAGCCGCATGATGGTGACGTTTGCGCCGCTCGGCCAAACCGGAGTATATGCGCCGATCCATGCCACGGTCGGCACGCAGATCGGCACCTTGACCATCAGCGCCGGGCGTTTCGAAGCAGTGCAATAGACCAGGCCCGCCACTGGCGACAGAATGGGGCGCGCCACTGGAGACGGAATGGCGCGCGCAACACTGATCGGCTTTTCGGCGGTCGCCATGTGGGCGCTTTTGGCGTTGCTCACCGACGCGTCCGGAAAGGTGCCGCCGTTCCTGTTGTCGGCGATCACCTTCTCGATCGGCACCGGAGTCGGGCTTGTCGCGCGCCTTTTCATGCCGGCCGCGGATAAAAGCCAGAAAATACCGCCGCAGGTCTGGCTGATCGGCATTGCCGGCCTGTTCGGCTACCATTTCTTCTACTTCACCGCGCTGCGTAACGCGCCTGCCGTCGAGGCGAGCCTGATCGCCTATCTGTGGCCGCTGCTGATCGTGCTCGGTTCGGCGCTGATGCCGGGCGAAAAACTGGCGTGGAACCATGTCGTCGGCGCGCTGCTTGGCTTTGCCGGCACGGTGCTGATCGTCACCAAGGGCGGCGGGCTGGCCTTCGACGCGCGCTACGCCTTCGGCTATGCCATGGCCGCCGTCTGCGCCGTCTTGTGGTCGTCCTATTCGCTTCTGTCGCGGCGTTTTCCGTCGGTGCCGACCTCGATCGTCACCTGGTTCTGCGCGGCTACGGCGTTGCTGTCGCTTGCCTGCCATCTCCTGTTGGAACAAACGGTGCTGCCTGACGGCGCCGGCCAGTGGCTCGCCGTGCTCGGGCTTGGCCTGATGCCGGTGGGCGCCGCCTTCTACGCCTGGGACATCGGCGTCAAGCGCGGCAACATCCAGGTGCTGGGCGCCGCGAGCTATGCGGCGCCGCTGCTGTCGACGCTGGTGCTGATCGCGGCGGGTGTCGCCGAACCGTCGCTGCGCATCCTCGCCGCTTGCGTGCTCATCACCGGCGGGGCCGCACTGGCGGCA
Source organism: Mesorhizobium opportunistum WSM2075 (assembly GCF_000176035.2). NCBI lineage: Bacteria > Pseudomonadati > Pseudomonadota > Alphaproteobacteria > Hyphomicrobiales > Phyllobacteriaceae > Mesorhizobium > Mesorhizobium opportunistum. The sequence continues at coordinate 1,626,421 of NC_015675.1, forward strand.
AAATCGCTGTTCCTGCGCAAGCCGGCAGCAGCCCAAAGCGAGGCCGGGGCATCCGAAACCGGAGCCCGGGCATCCGAAACCGGAGCCGGGGCATCCAAAACCGGAGCCCGGGCATGACGATGCCGTTTGCCGGCGGCATCGACGCTAACGCCAATGCAACGCTGATCTTTTCGCTGGTGGCCGCGGTCATCTACGCCTTCACGCTCGGCATGCCACCATCGCTCGCCCGTTCGGCGGCAAAGACGCTCGCCGTGGCGATGCTCGCCGTGCTTTCGGCGCTGCAAGGCGGCCCGCCGCTACTGGTGGCCGCCCTTGCGCTCAGCGCGGTCGGCGACGCCTTCCTGTCGCGCGAGGGAGAGAAGGCGTTTCTGGGCGGGCTGACGAGCTTTCTCATCGCCCACATCGTCTATGTCGCGCTGTTCCTGCGCAGTGGCGGCGGATTGGGTGTTCTCGGCGCCGAATCCTGGCGCGGCGCGATCGCGCTGGCGATGGCGGTATTCGTGATCGTCATGCTGGCGGCGTTATGGCGCCGGGTCGGCCCAGGCCTGCGCATTCCGATCGCTATCTATGTCGTGGCGATCCTGGCGATGGGCCTGTCGGCGCTGACGACGAGCAGCGCCTGGGTAATCGGCGGCGCCGTGCTGTTCATGGCGTCGGACGCTTTGCTCGCCACGGAAAAATTCCTGGTCGCTGCCATCTCGCCGCATCGCGCCTGGATGCGCTTGGCGGTGTGGGTGCTGTACTACGCAGCTCAGGTCGCGATCACGCTGGGCTTCCTGCTGGGGTAGGCTGCCAGCCCGGCGCGGCCAGTTCGAAGGCGGCGAAATCGAACCCCGGCGCCACGGTGCAGCCGACCAGCGTCCATTCGCCCAGGCTGCGCGCCGATTGCCAGCAGCCCGCCGACACGACGACCTGCGGCCGTTCGCCCGCCGTGAGTTCGATGCCGAGCACCTGCTCGATAACGGCACTGCCTTCTTCCCACATCGACAATGCCAGCGGCGCGCCGGCGTAGAAATGCCAGACCTCGGCGGCGTCCTTGACCCGGTGCCAAGCCGAGACCTGGTGCTGTTCCAGCAGGAAATAGATGGCGGTCGAATGGCCGCGCGCGCCGCCGGCGTCGTCGCGAAAGGTCTCGGCGTACCAGCCGCCTTCCGGATGCGGTTTCAGGCCGAGCGTTGCGATGATTTCCGCGGAGCTGGTCATGCTAGCGCGGCGCTCAGAAGTTGTCCTTGCGCTTGCGGATCTCGGCGAACACCTCGGCATCGCCGGCCTTTTCCATGCCGAGATGCTTGCGGATTGCCGGATCGTGCCAGCGCAGGAAAGGATTGGTCGACAGTTCCTCGCCGATCGTCGTCGGCAGCGTCGGCTTGTTGTCGGCCCGCAGCGCCTCGATCCTGGCGGCGCGCTCCCTCAATGCCGAGTTGGTCGGGTCGACGGTCAGCGCGAAACGCGCGTTGGCGAGGGTGTATTCGTGGCCGCAGTAGATGACCGTGGCGGCGGGAAGTGCCGCAAGCTTCTTCAGCGAGCCATACATCACCGGCGGCTTGCACTCGAACAGCCGACCGCAGCCCAGAGCGAACAGGGTGTCGGCGGTGAACGCAACTTTCGATGCCGGCAGGTGATAGGAGACATGGCCGGCGGTGTGGCCGGGGGTCGCGATCACCTCGATGCGTTCCTCGCCGAGATGCAGGACCGAGCTCTCTTCGACGGTTTCGTCGATGCCGGGGATCTTGGCCTTTTCCGCTTCCGGGCCGACGATGCGCAGCTTGAAGCGTTCCTTCAACGCCAGATTGGCCTCGACGTGATCCATGTGGTGGTGCGTGGTCAGGATCATCGTCGGCGTCCAGCCGGTGCGCTTGACCGCGGCCAGGATCGGCGCTTCCTCGGGCGCATCGATGATCGCGGTCTGGCCGCTTTCGGGGTCATGCACCAGCACGCCGAAATTGTCGCTGCGGCACATGAACTGTTCGATTTCGACCGGCATTGCATCTCTCCATCTGTCGCCGCAGACATAGGGCGCCGGCGCGCGGATGTCATCCCGGGGATGACAACTGTCGCTCCCGGAGATGACGGGTGTCACTCCCGGAGATGACAAGTGTCACTCCCGGAGATGACGGGTATCACTCGGGGGATGTGTCGGTCGCCTCGGGCCTTTGTTGAATCCGGCCGATATCACGGCTACATCCCTGACATGCATTCCGACATCGTCGATCTTCGCTCCTTCTATTCGACAACGCTCGGCCGGTTCGCCGAGCACTCGATCACCATGGCGCTGTCGTCGATATGGGCCACTGTCCCGAATGAGCGGCTGGTCGGCCTCGGCTACACATTACCCTGGCTGGAGCGATTCGGCTCCGACGCCGAGCGGGTCTTTGCCTTCATGCCGGCGACGCAGGGCGCCGTCGTCTGGCCGACCACGGGGCCGACCGCGACAGCCCTGGTTTTCGACGAGGAACTGCCGCTGGTCGATTCCTGCATCGACCGCATGCTGCTCGTCCATTCGCTCGAACATGTCGAGAATCCGCGCGAGACGCTGAACGAGATCTGGCGGGTGCTGTCGCCCGCCGGGCGCGTCGTCATCGTCGTGCCGAACCGGCGCGGCGTCTGGGCGCGTTTCGAGCATACGCCGTTCGGCAATGGGCGACCCTTCTCGCGCGGGCAGCTCACGGAACTATTGCGCGAGGCGAATTTCACGCCGGCGGCCTGGTCGGATGCGCTGTTCTTCCCGCCGTCACGGCGGCGCTTCATGATGCGCTTCCACAATGTGCTGGAGCGCGCCGGCCGGCGGCTATGGCCGATCTTTTCCGGCGTCATCGTCGTCGAGGCGCAGAAACGGCTCTATCAAGGCGTGCCGGTGGCGCAGCGCGCGTCTCGCCGCGTCTTCGTGCCGGTGCTGTCGCCGCATGGCGCGACGCGGCTCGGCCGCCGGGCCGAGGGCAATGCGTCGGCCCGCCAGGTGAAACCTTCGTGATCATGGCGGAAATTTGCACCGTGCGGCATTTCCCAACCTATCTGTCGTGGTGAATTCGCAGCCAGATCGATATGGCGAATGCCGCTTGTTCTCTTCATCCGGTTTCAGCACCGCTTCTGAACGTTAGGGACCTCCGATATGGCTGATCAACCGGAAAAGGACGCCACGGTCCAGCTCGTTGCCGTCGAAGCCAGCAGCCTGCGCGACCAGGTGGCGACGATCAGGCTGGCACTGGTGGGGTCGCCGGTTCGCAAATGGTTGCTGTGGACGTCTGTCGGCATCATGGCCGTCATCATCGCGACATCGATCGGCCAGGTCCTGCTCAATCGCTGGAACCAACCCTTCTACGACGCGCTCGCGCGCCGCGACATGGCGGCCTTCGTGCATCAGCTCGTCGTCTTTGCGATGATCGCCGGCGGGCTTCTGGTGCTCAATATTGGTCAGACCTGGCTCAATCAGATGATCCGGCTGAAGCTGCGCGAGGCGCTGACGCTGGACCTGATCGACCAGTGGATGCGGCCGACGCGTGCCTTCAGGCTCGCCAATGCCGGCGCCATCGGCGTCAATCCCGACCAGCGCATGCAGCAGGATGCCGCGCATCTCTCGGACCTGTCGACCGATCTCGGCGTCGGTCTCTTACAGTCGCTGATCCTGCTGGTGTCCTTCGTCGGTGTGCTGTGGCAATTGTCGTCGGGCTTCGTCTTCCACGTCAACGGCTGGTCGCTGGCCATACCGGGCTACATGGTCTGGGCGGCCTTCCTCTATGCCGGCACGGCTTCCTGGCTGAGCTGGCTGGTCGGACGGCCGCTGATCCGCCTCAACAGCGACCGCTACACACGAGAGGCGGAGCTGCGGTCCTCGATGGTGCGCGTCAACGAGAATGTCGATGCCATCGCGCTTTACCATGGCGAAGCCGATGCCAAGCGACGGCTCGAACTCGACCTCGGCACGGTGCTGGGCGCCATGCGGCGCATCTATACCGCCCAGATCAACCTGTCCTGGGTGACCGACACCTATGGCTGGATCACGGTGGTGGCGCCGATCCTGGTTGCCTCACCGGTCTATTTCTCGGGCGATATCAGCTTTGGCGGGCTGATGATGGCGGTCGGTGCCTTCAACCAGGTCCATTCTTCGTTGCGATGGTTCATCAACAACATCGGCAGCATCGCCGACTGGCGCGCCACGCTGATGCGCGTCGCCGACTTCCGCATCGCGCTCTATGAAACCGATGTGCTGCACGACACCGAAAAGCGTATCGCCTTCGATCAAAATGCCAATGGCAGCCTGACGTTCGAGAAGCTCCAAGTGGCCTCGCCGGAAGGCTGCACCAAACTCTCCGACCAGCATGTCGAAATCCGCCCCGGCGAGCGCGTCATGATCACCGGCGAACCAGGTGCCGGCAAGACGCTGTTCTTCCGCGCCATTGCCGGGCTTTGGCCCTGGGGCAGCGGAAAGATCGGCCTGCCGGCTGGAGAAACCCTCATCTTCGTGCCGCGTGTCCCGTACTTGCCGGCCGGCACGTTGCGCGAGGTGCTCAACCACGCAAACGGGCATGCGCCGGCGAGTGATGCCGAGATTTCGGCTGTATTGGCCGAGGTCGGTCTTGAACGGCTGTCGGGGTCGCTCGACCGTGTCGGGCGCTGGGACCATGAGCTGGGCGATGACGAACAGCGCTTGCTGGGCGTGGCCAGGCTCGCCTTGCGGCAGCCGAAATGGGTGATCATCGACGAAGCGATGGACGCATTCGACGGCCCGTCGCTGCGGCGTGTGCTGGCAATGCTGGAAAAGCACCTGAAGGGAACCGCGATCATCAACATCGGGCGCGGCCAGCACAACAACCAATTCTTTCCGCGCGGCTTGACGATCGTCAAGGATCCCGACGCGCCGGCGCTGAAGCCTGTCCATGTCAGGGCCGGCGCGATCGAACCGCCGCCGGTAGCGGCTCATCGCAAAAAATAGGCGTTTTCTCCGGTTGCGGGGGCAAAACCTTATTTTGCCGTGATCGCAATGGAAGATTTCCTGCAGAAACAACCTGGCATTGGCCATGCTTGATGCGCTGCGCCTGCTTGCTTGCCTTGCCTGCACCCAGGCAACTCCCGTCGGCTCGCCACCGGAGGCATTGGCCGTCGACGTCGAGCTGGTGCTGGCGGTCGACATCTCCTTATCGATGGACGAGACGGAGTTCGCCCTGCAACGCGCCGGCTATGTCGAAGCGCTGCGGCATCCCGACTTCATCCAGGCTGTCCGTTCCGGCAATACAGGCCGGATCGCGATTGCTTATTTCGAATGGGCCGGCACGGTGCGCGATGACGCGGTCATCAACTGGCAGGTCATCGACAGCGCCGAGAGCGCCAACCGCTTTGCCGACAAGGTCGCGGCGCGCCCGTTCCGGAGTTTTCGCGGCACCTCGATTTCGACCGCGCTCGCCTTCGGCGCCGGGCTGTTCGACAGGATGGATTTCGCCGGCGAACGCAGCGTCATCGACATATCGGGCGACGGTCCCAACAATATCGGGCCGCCGGTCACCGCCACGCGCGACGCGGCCATTGCCAAGGGCATAATCATCAACGGTCTGCCGATCCTGATCAAGCCGTCGCCGACCTTCAGCCATCTCGACCAGTATTATGCGCAGTGCGTGACCGGCGGGCCTGGTTCCTTCGTGCTGCCGATTTATGCGTCCGCGGAGTTCTCGACGGCGATCCGGCGCAAGCTGATCCTCGAAGTGAGCGGCATTCAGGACAAGGCCAAGGTCACCCCCATCGAGACGGATGCACCGATCGACTGCCTGCAAGGCGAGCGGGACAGGCGGTTCCTGTCTGATCCGTATTTCCCGGAACTCGACCGGTAGATCGTCGGCCGCGCCGGCGCCGCAGCAAATTAGTCGCGAACTTCATCGTAGAGATCGCGACGCCAACGCCGGCCATGGACGTAGCCATTGATCAGTTCCGGCAATGAATAGCCAAGCGCTTCCGACGAGCGGTTAGCCATGTAGCCTGCGAAGGCCTCGGGTATCCGGCCTTTGAGAAGATCGGCGATGATCTGCCGCGTGATCATGAAGGGCGGGACGTGAGGGTAGCAGCGTGCGATATGCGGATGTTTGCCCATCAGGTCCGCATAGGCTTCGACGTAACCCGCCTTGCGGCCAGAAATCGAATTCTGCGAACTGTGCTTCGTCCAGTCGATATCCCTGGACAATTGCGCGCCGAAGCGTCTTGCCAGGCGCAGCAACAATTCCCGATCCTGCATCCGGGTGATGTCGCTGTCGTAGCCGCCGATCGCCAGCAAGGCGTCGCGACGGGCCGTTATCGCAGAGCCGGCGACGAAGGCCGTCTGTGCCACCACCGCTCGCTCCAGCATTGATGGGCTCAGAAAAGCAGTCCGGTTGACGCTGTTGGTGGCTCGGTTTCCCTTCAGGGAAACGTATGAAGAGAGCAGCACCTGAAGCGCCGGATTGTCATCAAACCATTTCAAGGTCCGTTCGACCCGATGCGGCAAGTAGACGTCGTCCGAATCAAGGAAGGTCACCACCGGCGCCCGCGCCCGCTCGATGCCAGCATTCCTGGCGGCGTTGGCGCCCCGCCATTTCGCGCCGACATAGATCAGCCGCGGATCGCGAATACGGGCCAGCGCCGCCTCCGTACCATCGGTGGAGCCGTCGTCGACGACGATATGCTCAAGCCTAGGCATGCTCTGGGAAAGCACGCTTTCGACGGCGCGCAACACTTTGTCGCGTCGATTGTGGGTCGGCGTGATGACCGTGATGAGGGGAGAGCGCTCCGTTTTCGCGGTCATGGCGCGTCAGCCGCTTCCCGCGCAAATGTGCGCTTCCTGTCCGGTCTATCGATCTTCAGGATGGTCGAATGGATCGGACTCCCCCCTCCGTGACTCCTCGGTCGTGTTTGGCGGAAGCTATAAAAAACAGCCGCTCCTGTCACGCGTCGTGCAACGGTACAATCGCGCGCGAGACGACGAATTGGTGCGGCGCGCGGTTCAAATGCAACACCGTCGCCCTCCAGTCTTCCCGTGAATCAGTCTTCCGCGAATCAGTCCTCCCGGGAATCAATCTTGCGAAGATGGCCAAACCCGGAGCGGAATTGCATGCATTCCTTTACGTCAGACGTAATCGCATCGCCGCCGGAGCTTGGGCAGATTGTCCTAGAGACGGAGCATGATCCGAAGGCCGCTTCACACCTTTCGGCATCATGCTCTAGCGAGGCCTGCTGATCGGCTTCGATCCGAAGGGAGTAAGATCATGACCGCCTACGCCGTTGCCCATATGCGCCAAGCTACAATGGGTCCGCAGATTGTCGAATATCTGCACAAGATCGATGCCACGCTGGAGCCCTTCGGCGGCCGGTTCCTGGTCCATGGCAGCGATGTCGAGGTGATAGAGAACGACTGGCAGGGTCACCTCATCGTCATCGAATTCCCCGACAGGGAGCATGTGCGCGGCTGGTATAACTCGCCGGCCTATCAGGCGATCCTCGCCCTGCGGACCGACAATTCGCAATCCGACGTCGTCTTCGTCGACGGTGTCGAACATCCGCACAAGGCCACCGACGTCCTGGACTAGATGCGTGGTGCCTTATCGTTTCAGCAGGAACACCGCCTGCTGGCCGAAGAAGTTCCAGAACCACCAGGGCATCGACAGGCCGATCTTCTGACCGTTGGCGTCGAGCGCGGTTGCCTTTTCCACCGTCGCGCCGAGCTCTTCGCACAGATTGACGAAGTCGCGGATGGTGCAGAAGTGGATGTTGGGCGTGTCGTACCAGGAATAGGGCAGGTCCGAGGTCACCGGCATGCGGCCCTTGACGAACAGCGACAGCCGCACCCGCCAATGGCCGAAATTGGGGAAGGACACAATCGCCCGGTTGCCGATCCGGAGCAATTCGTCGAGCACTAGCTTCGGGTTGCGGGTGGCCTGCAAGGTCTGCGACAGGACGACGAAGTCAAAACCCTTGTCGGGATAGAATTCGAGATCCTTGTCGGCATCGCCCTGGATGACCGAGAGGCCGCGCGCCACGCATTCGTTGACGCCACGCTGCGACAACTCAAGACCGCGGCCGTCGACCTGCTTGGTGTCCTGCAGCAATTCGAGCAGCGAACCGTCGCCCGAACCGACGTCGAGCACCCGCGACTGCGGCGGGATCAGGTTGGCGACGACCTCGAGGTCGACGCGCTGGTTGCCGTTGACGCTCATGATGTCGCCCCTTGCCTGGCGCATGATCCCGATCCGAAAAGTCTGCAACTTTTCGGGGTCATGCGCTGAGCCCTCTCGCCCTTGCCGCCGAGCCGATGAAGCCGTTGATGGCGGCGAACAGTTCCGGTTCGTCGAGCAGGAAGGCGTCGTGGCCGCGATCGGTCTCGATCTCGACGAAGGATACCGAGGCGCCGGCCGCGTTGAGCGCATGCACGATCGAGCGGCTCTCCTCGGTCGGAAACAGCCAGTCGCTGGTGAAGGACACCAGGCAGAACCGGGTCTTGGTGCCGGCAAAGGCGTCCGCCAACCGGCCGCCATGGTCGGCGGCGAGGTCGAAATAGTCCATCGACCGCGTCATGTAGAGATAGGAATTGGCGTCGAAGCGGTCGACGAAGGTCATGCCCTGGTGTCGCAGATAGCTCTCGATCTGGAAGTCTGCGTCGAAGCCGAAGGTCAGTGCTTCGCGATCCTGCAGGTTGCGGCCGAATTTCCGGTGCAGGGCGGCTTCCGACAGATAGGTGATGTGGGCGGCCATGCGCGCCACCGCCAGGCCCTTTTCCGGACGCTTGCCGTGCTCGAAATATTTGCCGCCATGCCAGTCCGGGTCGGCCATGACGGCTTGCCGGCCGACCTCATGGAAGGCGATGTTCTGCGAGGAATGCCGCGCGCCAGTGGCGATCGGCAGCGCCGAGAAGACGCGCTCGGGATAGCTCGATGCCCATTCCAGCACCTGCATGCCGCCCATCGAGCCGCCGAGCACGCAGAATAGCTTCTCGATGCCGAAATGGTCGATCAGCATCTGCTGCGCGCGCACCATATCGCGGATGGTGATGATCGGCAGATCGAGCCCGTAGGGCTTGCCGGTGGCTGGGTTGGTCGATGCCGGGCCGGTCGAACCCAGGCAGCCGCCGATGACGTTGGAGCAGATGACGAAGAAACGGTTGGTGTCGATGATCCGGCCCGGGCCGATCAGGACTTCCCACCAGCCCGGCTTGCCGGTCACCGGATTGGTGCTGGCGACATGCTGGTCGCCGGTCAGCGCATGGCAGACGAGGATGGCGTTGGAGCGGGCATCATTCAGCGTGCCATAGGTCTGGTAAGCGATCTGGAACGGCGACAGCAGCGTGCCGGCGTCGAGCTTGAGCGGCTTGTCGGACCCGAAACGCAACACCGGGCTCGACGGATTGTCGAACTCGCTGTTGGTCTTTCCTGCGCGCAGAGCGGCCATCAATTCTCTCTTGTTGCACCGTGCTTTTCTCGGAAATCGCTGCCGATCTCCGCGTCGCCGATGCGTTCGTCCGGCCGGCAGCGGACAACAAAAAACCGGCATTGCCTTCGCAAAGCCGGTTACGTCACGCAAACGGCCCTTTAGCGAATTGTTTAACGTGGCTGCAAGCCGACCGGCCAAATCACCACGGAACTGTCGCTGTCCTTCTAGAACTCGGCTGGCTCGCCGTCAATGCCGGTCCCGGGCCGGCCGCCGGCACCTCTCGACATTGCGGGCCATGGCTTGTATTTCCGCAGCGGCCTCCAGGTGGAGGCGATTTCGACGGATTTTGCAAAAAATGAACCAGACACCGGATCGGGCACGTCCAACGCCGCGCGCGGGCATTATGGACATAAACGCCTACGTGCCCGGCAAGAGCACGGCGCCAGCCGGGGTCGCCAAGATCTACAAGCTGTCGTCGAACGAGAACCCGCTCGGTCCGTCGCCGAAGGCGATCGAGGCCGCGCGGGAGGTTGCGGGAAAGCTCGACGTCTACCCCGATGGCACGGCGAGGCGGCTGCGCGAGGCGATCGCCGAGGTGCATGGCCTCAACCCGCAGAACATCATCTGCTCCAACGGTTCCGACGAGATCCTTGGCCTGCTGGCGCAGACCTACCTCGCGCCGGGCGATGAGGCCGTGTTCACCGAACACGCCTTCATGGTCTACAAGATCTACATCCAGTCGGCAGGTGCCGTGCCGATCGCGGTCAAGGAGACCGACGAGCGCGCCGACATCGATGCGATACTGGCCGCAATTACGCCGCGCACGAAGATCGTGTTCCTCGCCAATCCGAACAATCCGACCGGCACCTATGTGCCGTTCCAGGAGGTGCGCCGGCTGCATGCCGGCCTGCCGCGCAATGTGCTTCTGGTGCTCGACGCGGCCTATGCCGAATATGTCCGGCGCAACGACTACGAGGCGGGCATCGAGCTGGTCGGCAGCACCGAGAACGTGGTGATGACGCGCACCTTCTCCAAGATCGGCCTCGGCGGGGCGCGGCTCGGCTGGATGTACGGGCCGATGCATATCGTCGATGCGATCAACCGCGTGCGCGGCCCTTTCAACGTCAATGCGACTGCGATCGAGGCCGGCATCGCGGCGATCCGAGACCGTGCCCATGTCGAGCGCAGCGTGGCGCATAACGAGACCTGGCTCGCCTGGCTGAGCCAGGAGATGACCGGACTTGGGCTGCGGGTGACGCCCAGCGTCGGCAATTTCATCCTCATCCATTTTCCCGACGACCAGAAGCATTCCGCGGCGGCGGCCGACGACTACCTGACGGCGCGCGGCTATATTTTGCGGCGCGTTTCCGGCTACGGCTTTCCCAACGCGCTGCGCATGACCGTCGGCACCGAAGAGGCCAATCGCGGCGTTGTCGCCGCGCTCACGACATTCCTGAAAAGCTAGAACGCCGAAAAGCCAGAACGCCTGAAAAGCTGGAACGCCCAGAGCTGGAAACACCATGACATCACCGATGTTTGAAAAGATCGCGCTGGTCGGCATCGGCCTGATCGGCTCGTCGCTGGCCCGCGTCATTCGCCGCGAGGGTCTTGCCAGCCATGTCGCCATCTCGACCCGCAGCGCCGCGACACTGGCGCGAGCTGAAGAGCTTGGGCTCGGCTCCTCCTACACCACGGATGCGAAAGAAGCTGTTCGCGACGCCGATCTGGTCATCGTCTCGGTACCCGTCGGCTCATCGGGCGCGGTCGCCGAGGAAATCGCGCCGGCGCTGAAAAAGGGCGCGATCCTCACCGATGTCGGCTCGACCAAGGCCTCTGTCATCGCGCAGATGCAGCCGCATGTGCCTGATGGCGTCCACTTCATTCCCGGACACCCGCTGGCCGGTACCGAAAAATCGGGGCCGGACGCCGGGTTTGCCGACCTGTTCGACAATCGCTGGTGCATTTTCACGCCGCTGCCGGATACCGATCCGGACGCAATGGAGAAGCTGTCGGAATTCTGGCGCCGCTGCGGCGCCAACATCGACACGATGGACCCCCAGCATCACGACATGACGCTGGCCATCGTCTCGCATTTGCCGCACATCATCGCCTACAACATCGTCGGTACCGCCGACGATCTGGAATCGGTGACCAAGACGGAAGTAATCAAATATTCCGCCTCCGGTTTTCGCGACTTCACGCGCCTCGCCGCCTCCGACCCGACCATGTGGCGGGACGTCTGCCTGCACAACAAGGACGCCATTCTCGAAATGCTGGCGCGGTTCTCGGAAGATTTGGCGTTCCTGCAGCGGGCGATCCGCTGGGGCGACGGCGACAAGCTCTTCGACCTGTTCACCCGCACGCGCGCCGTGCGCCGCTCGATCATCGAGGCCGGCCAGGATATCGACGCGCCCGATTTCGGCCGCCAGGCGGTCGAGCATCCCGCAAAAAGCTAAGCCTGTTCAGGCCAGGTCGCGGCGACCATCGCCAGTGTCTCGGCCCGGTTTGGCGCGCCGAGCCTGCCGCCGAAGCGCAGGCATTTGAGCGCGGCGGCGGCACTGGCAAAGCGCAAGGCCTGCTCGGCTGGCATGGCTTCCGCCAGCCCGACGGCAAAGGCGCCGTGAAAGACATCGCCGGCGGCCAGCGTGTCGACCGCCTTTATTCTCGGCGTCTCGACATGGCGGATGCCTCTGCTCGCACGATCGGACCACCATGTTCCGGACGCACCGGCGGTCACCGCGACAAAGGCATCGGTGCGGGAGGCAAGATCGGCGCAAGCGGTCTCCAGATCCAGCGCCTGGCCGCAAATGATGCGGACCGCCGGCTCGGAGGCGACGATGTGCGAGGCCAGCGGCAACAGCTGCTCCAGCACCGCCAGCGGCGCTGTGTCGGCATCGAGGATGGCCGGACGGCCGGCGGCGCGGGCGGCCTTCAGGGCAAGTGCCGCCGCGCCCGGCCAGCGCACGTCGGCCAGCACGGCATCGAACGCGGAGAGGTCGGCGACCGGCAACGCATCGGGATCGGCCTGGGCCTTGCTGTCGTAGAACGGCACGATGATGCGTTCGCCATGTGCGTCGACCAGGATCGAAGCCAGCGCCGACCGCGCGCCGCTGACGCGGCGGACATGGGTGCAATCGACGCCCTCGGCCTCGATCCCGGCAATCAGCTGATCGCCGACCGGATCATCGCCGGCGCTCGCCCACAGCGACACTTCCGCGCCGAGGCGATGCGCGGCGCAGGCAGCGCTCGTGGCCATGCCGGAGGCGATCTGGACGCCGTCGGAGGCGATGAATTTTCCCTGATGCGCGGGGAGGGTGTCGACCCGAAGAATGGTATCGAGCGTCAGCGCGCCGACGCTCAGAAGCTTTGCCGGTTGGTCCATGCCGGAATGCTTAATTGACAGGCTTGAGCTTGCCCAGCGGAATGAAGCCGAGCGAGGCCTTGCCCTTGACGACCTTCAGCGGCATCGACGGTTCGCTGCCGAGCATGGCGAGTGCTGCGAAACCCTGTTCGATCGCGTTCTTCTGCTCGGGTATGGCGCCGGCCAGAATGGTTGCCACGGCCTTGGGGTCCTTGATCCTGATCATCAGATCGGCATTGACCAGGCCTTCGGCATCGACCGACAGCGGCCCGGAAAGGGTGACGCGCGCTGTCCCCGACGACAAATCGAGGTTGCGGATCTCGATGCTCTGGCCGCGCAGGCTTTTCACCTGCGTGCCGACCAGCGCAACGCCGTTGTTCAGCGTGACGTCGCCGCTTGCATCGAGCGCCGGCAGCACGCGGCCACCGATCGCGTCGGCGTCGATCTCCAGATCGCCAAAACTGCCGGCATAGTCGAGATCCCCGCCATTCGGCTGCAATTGGCCCGATGCCTTGCCGGCGCTGAACAGTTCGACAGGATCGGTGTCGTCGGCCGGATCGGTCTGGCCCGACAGGCCTTCGGCCTGCAGCGATATGCGGTGCGGCAGCGGATACCACAATTTGACATTGGCCTGCAGGTTGTCCCAGTCGATCCACAGCGGCATCATGCCCGGGACGGAAGTCCTGAGCGGACCGCGTAGACTGGCGACCGGCGACAAGGGCTGGACGATCTGGGCGACGGCATTGAAGGAGCCGGCGGAGGCGGCAATGTTCTTGGCATCGTCCTCGTAGGCGAGATTGTCGCAGGAGACCGTGAAGTTCAGGGGATAGCCGCTGACCTGGAGATTGGCGCAACCGGCCTCGATGCCGCTCTTGTTGAGCGTGGCAACCGCCTTGTCGGCCTCGGTCCTGACCCTGTTGGCCAGATAGAACCAGCCGGCGCTGTAGATGGCGAACAGCACAACGATAAACGCCACAAGCCAGAACAGGCCGCGGCGGGATTTTGGTTGGCGTTCGTCACTTGACGTCATGCTTTGGCTCTCATTAACGCAATGGGTATCGTGGACGGACCTTCGATTCCGACAACACCAGGTAGATATTGACGAATAGGTAGACGGGGACGGACGGAAAAAACACCGGTTTCCGGTGCGGCATTGTCATTCTTTTTACAATCAGGCGCGGCGATATGGGCGATTTTTGGGTGTTTGGCTATGGTTCGCTGATCTGGCGGCCCGGTTTCGCGCATGTCGAGACACGACGGGCCCACCTGCACGGCTACCGGCGCTCGCTTTGTGTCTATTCCTTCGTGCATCGCGGCACGCGCCAGCGGCCCGGACTGGTGCTCGGCCTCGACCATGGCGGTTCCTGCGTCGGCCTGGCGTTCCGCGTCCCTGGCGAACTGCGCGACGAGGTCATTGCCTATCTGCGCGAGCGGGAGCTCGTCACCAGCGTCTATCTCGAGCGGACGCTGAAGGTTCGCCTCGATGGTGGCGGGACAGTCGAAGCGGTGGCCTATGTCGTCGACCGCAAGCATGAGCAATATGCCGGCGCGCTCGACGCGGCGGATGCGGCAGCGGTGGTGCGGGGCGCGGCCGGCCAGTCCGGCGACAACGAGGATTATGTCCTCAGCACGCTGAAGCACCTGGAAGCACTCGGCATTCGCGATCACTGGCTGGAAGAGGTGGCGCGGGAGATAGCGCCTTTGTGAAGCGTTGGCTCTGCGGAAAAGGCGGCCAGGCCTTTGACCCCGAAGCCGCGAGACCTAGGTTAGGCTGCGAACCCAGCCAACGGGCGGCATCCGCCCTGCCAATCACGGAGATCCGTCTTGCAGAAACGCCGTCTCGGTCGCACCGACCTTTCCATCGCGCCGCTGGTTCTGGGTGGCAATGTCTTCGGCTGGACCGCGGACGAAAAGACTTCGTTCGACCTGCTCGACCGCTTCGTCGGCGCTGGCCTGAACGCGATCGATACGGCGGACGCCTATTCGCGCTGGGTGCCCGGTCACAAGGGCGGCGAATCGGAAACCATCATCGGCAAATGGATGAAAGACCGCGGCAATCGCGACAAGGTGATCGTGGTGACCAAGGTCGGCTCGGATATGGGGCAGGGTCACAAGGATCTTTCCGCCGCCTATATCGAGAAGGCCGTCGATGCGTCGCTGAAGCGCCTGCAGACCGAAGTCATCGACCTTTATCTGTCGCACTGGCCGGATCCGGCCACGCCTTATGAGGAAACACTTGGCGCCTACGAAAAGCTGCTCGCCAAAGGCAAGGTCCGTCATGTCGGCTGCTCGAACCTCGACGCCGGCCAGTTGCGTGCCGCTCTCGACGTGGCGAGCCTGCGCAGCCTGCCGCGCTACGAAGTGCTGCAGCCGGAATACAATCTCTACGATCGCTCGTCCTTCGACGGCCCGCTGCACGATCTCTGCGTGGCCGAGGATATCGGCGTCATCACCTATTTCAGCCTGGCCAAGGGTTTTCTGAGCGGCAAATACCGCAGTGAGGCAGATCTTGGCCAAAGCGAGCGCGGCGAGGATGTCGGCAGCTATTTGAATGCGCGAGGCATGCGCATCCTTGCGGCACTCGACGCGGTGTCATCAAGGCATTCCGCCAAGCAGGCGGAAGTGGCGCTTGCCTGGGTGATCGCGCGGCCCGGTATCACCGCACCGATCGCCAGTGCGACCAAGCCTGACCAGATGGATAGCCTGATCAGGGCAGTATCGCTGAAACTGACGGCGGACGACATGGCCGAACTCGACAAAGCGAGCGGCTGAAGCTTCCGGCAACCACCGGCGCACGAACGTCCAAGACGATCCGCATCGCCCGCCATACCGTCCTTCGCACGGGGCAGGATAGAGGATCGGATGGCCGGACCACTTGTTTCGCAGCCGGAGCTTTGGCCTCAGCTGCTCGCGCTGGTGCTTGCCGCCACTGTCGTCATGGGCAGCCCGGGGCCGGCGACGATAAGCGTCACCGCCGTCGGTGCCGCCTTCGGCCTGCGCCACTCGCTGCGCTACACCTGCGGGATCGTGCTTGGCACCGTCGCCGTGCTGCTGGTCGTGGCGACCGGGGTGATGGCGGCGCTGACCTCGATGCCAAGGTTGGCGCCGGTGCTGGCGGTCGCGTCCGCCGCCTATATCCTCTATCTCGCGTTCAGGATCGCCACCGCCCCGCCGCTGGCGGCCCATGCCGCCGAGACGTCGCGCCCGGCATGGCTGGCCGGGTTTCTCCTGGCGATAGCCAATCCAAAAGCCTATGTGGCGATCGCGGCCGTGTTTGCCGGCGCCGCTCCAAAGCAAGGCGCCGCTGAGCTTGGCCTATCGTTGAAGCTGACGGTCCTGGCGGCGATGATCATTGTCATCCATGCCGTGTGGCTGCTCGCGGGCGCGGCATTCGCGCGCTTTCTGCGCCGGCCGGTGGCATCCCGGGTCATCAATCTGGTCTTCGCCGCGACGCTGGTGCTGACCACGGTGCTGGCTGTGTTCGGCTGATTGCCTGGCAGCAAAGCTCAGGATTTCGCGCCGAGCTCCCGCAGCCGCTTCACCGCTGTCGGCGGCAAGGCCGGCGGATTCGGCGCTTGGGAGGCTTCGATGAGGAGCTGGTCGCAGGCGGCTTCCGTGTCGCCGATCAGCCGCGCCATGAATTCGTCCTTGCCCAGGCCAGGCGGGATTGGCGGCAGGAAGCGCGCCTTGATGGTGCCGGGATAGCGCAGGAACTTGCGGCGCGGCCAATAGAGGCCAGCGACATGGGCAACCGGTACCACCGGAACGCCAAGCTGCGCATAGATTTCGACGATGCCGTATTTGTAGGCCGGCTCGTCGCCCGGCGCGCGGCGCGTGCCTTCGGGATAGATGATCAGCTGGCGCGGGTTGCGCGCCAGTTCCTCCCTGGTCGCCGCGACCACCGCCTTCAGGGCCTTGGAGCGGCTGCCGCGGTCGACCGGGATCATGCGCATCTTCAGGATGTACCAGCCGAAGAAAGGGATCCAGGTCAGCTCGCGCTTGAGGATGTAAAGCGGATCCTGGAGGAATGGGAAGAAGGCGATCGCGTCCCAGAACGACTGGTGCTTGGGTGCCAGGATAAAGGAACCCTCGGGCAGGTTTTCCAGCCCGGTGATGTCGTTCTTCGTTCCGGCGATCTTGTCGTAGAGCCACATGCAGGTGCGCGACCAGAATTTCGGCACGAACCAGGCGCGGTGACGGGGCGACAGGAAATAGTAGGGGGTCCAGAGGATCATCTGGACGATCAGATTGACGTAGAAGACGAAGTTGAACGCCAGCGATCTGACATAGAGCATGGGGGAGGTCCGGTGAGGAAGTGTGCGTTGGTTACACCAAGCAGGCGCAAAAAGGAAACGGTACGATACGGCTCATTCTACCAGGTCGCCTGCGCCAGACGTTCCCTGAGGCGCGGGCCGGCAAAGTCCAGGAAGGCGCGCAGTTTCACCGGCAGTCGGCCCTGGCCGGCGTGCACCAGGTTTACCGGCCACGGCTCAGGTTCGAAATCCTCGAGTACGGGCTGCAGTGCCCCTGAGCGTACAGCGGCGACGATCTGGTAGGAGAGCACACGCGTCATCCCGACCCCCGCGGTCGCCGCATCGATCGCCGCCTCGGCGGTGTTGACGCGGAGCCTGGAACGGACAGGGACAGGAACATCAGACTTGTCCACCGCAAAGGTCCATGTGGCGAGTGAGCCTAGGCCCTCGAAGGTGATGCAGCTATGCGTTTCAAGGTCTTTCGGGGTTTTCGGCGCCCCGTGCTCGGCCAGATACGCCGGACTTGCGCAGGCGACATGCCGGATCGAACCGACCCTGGTCGCGACCATGCGCGAGTCCGGCAGCCGGCCGATGCGGATGGCGAGGTCGATATGGTCCTCGGCCAATTGGGCTATTCTGTCGCCGAGCGTCAGGCGGATATCCACCTGCGGGTAAGCGGCGAGGAACGCGGTGACGACGGGCAGGACATGGAGGCGGCCGAAAACGATCGACGCGGTGATGATCAGCTCACCTGTCGGTGCGCTGTACTCGCCACCAGCGGTACGCTCGGCGTCTCCGACGTCTTCCAGGATACGACGGCAGGCGGCAAGATAGGCATGGCCCGCATCGGTCAGCGTCAGCCGCCGTGTAGACCGGTTCAACAAGCGTGTCTTGAGATGCCGTTCCAGTTCGGAGACCTTGCGGCTGACGGTTGCCAGAGGAGTGCCCAGATGACGCGCCGCGGCGGAAAGGCTGCCGGACTCGGCCGCTGCGACGAAAAGGGACATGGCTTCGAGGCGATCCATAGTTTTTCCAGAAATTGGAAGGATGGATTGCAATTATGGCATCTACACCCGAAAGATGGAAGGATGCATATGGGAGGGGCAAATCCAGAGGAATTCCCATGCCCCGCATCGCCACGCCTTCGTCCATCGCCACCGCTCCCGCAGCCGCGCAGCCCATGCTGCAGGCGGTGGAAAAACAGCTCGGTGTCGTGCCGAACCTGTTTCGGATGGTCGCCAACAGTCCAGCCGCGCTTGAAGGCTATCTCGGCATGTCGGGTGCGCTGGCCAAGGGCCGGCTGCCGGCGCCGACGCGTGAGCGCATCGCGCTGGCGGTCGCCGAGATCAATGGCTGCAGTTATTGTCTGTCCGCGCACAGCTATCTCGGCAAGAACCTCGCCAAGCTCGACGACGCCGAGATGATCGCCAACCGCCATGGCGGTTCCACGGATCCCAAGGCGGCCGCGGCGGTGCGTTTTGCCGCCAAGGTTGCGCAAAGCCGCGGACATGTCGGCGATGAAGACCTCGCCGCTGTAAGGCTGGCGGGCTACGATGATGGGCAGATCATCGAGATTGTTCAGCATGTCGCCCTGAACGTCTGGACCAACTATATCAACGAAGTTGCCCGCACCGCGATCGATTTTCCGGTTGTTTCCGCCCGCGATGCTGCCTGAATGAGGGCAGGGCCGGCGGTGTCAGCCGGGCCCCGTTCTTCATGACGCAGAGGAATCCCATGTCTGAAAGCCGCCCGCCGCTTCCGCCCTTCACCGCCGAGACCGCAGCGCAGAAGGCGCGCATGGCCGAGGATGCGTGGAACTCCCGCGATCCGGCACGGGTCGCGCTCGCCTATACGACCGACAGCCGCTGGCGCAACCGCGCCGAATTCCTGCATGGTCGCGATGCCATCCAGGCTTTCCTGACCCGCAAATGGAGCCGCGAACTCGACTACCGGCTGATCAAGGAGGTTTGGGCCTTCCACGGCAACCGCATCGCCGTGCGCTTCGCCTATGAATGGCACGATGACTCAGGTTCGTGGTTCCGCAGCTACGGCAACGAGAATTGGGAGTTCGACGAACATGGGCTGATGCGCCTGCGCATCGCCAGCATCAACGACCTGCCGATCGACGAGGCCGACCGCAAATACCATTGGCCGCTCGGCCGCCGTCCGGACGACCACCCGACATTGTCGGAGCTCGGGCTTTAGCACCGTCTCTCAAGTGCTTGGACCGGAGACATCAAGGAGGTTTCGATGAACGCACATGCTTTCACCAGCGATGTCGCCTTCACGCCGACCGTCAAGGCGATCCAGGCCCGCAAGGGCTCGCGCCAGTCCTATGCGCGGGTCGAGGAGCGTGGCGGTTGGCAGGGCGTCATCACGCCTGACCTTGCCGCATTTATCGAGATGCAGACCAGCGTCTTCCTGTCGACGGCCAATGGCGAGGGCCAGCCCTATATCCAGCACCGGGGTGGGCCTGCCGGCTTTCTCAAGGTGCTGGACGAAAAGACGATCGGCTTCGCGGATTTCTCCGGCAACAGGCAATTCATCACCCAGGGCAATCTTGCCGACAATCCGAGGGCCTTCCTGTTCCTGATCGACTATATGTTGCGCCAGCGCATCAAGATCTGGGGCACGGCGCGCGTCGTCGAAAACGATGCCGAGCTGATGGCGAGGCTGATGCCGCACGACTACAAGGCGCGGCCCGAGCAAGTCATCCTGTTCACCGTTTCGGCCTGGGACGCCAATTGCCCGCAGCACATTCCGCAGCGCTTCGAGGCGGCCGATGTCGCGGCAGCGCTTGGAGAGCGGGACCGGCGCATTCAACAGCTCGAACAGGAGATCGCGCGTCTCAAGGAAATTTCAGGGGCTGCCGCCGAGGGCTGATACCGGTTCAGCCGCCAGCCGCGGTTTCGGCCAGCGCTATGCCGTCTGGGGTCGGCTTCACCGGCACGATGCCGCGCGCCAGCGCCAGCAGATATTTGGTGTATTCGGTAAACAGCACCCGCAACGCCCGCGGCTTGGTCAGCCAGCCGCCATTGTCGAGATTGGAATTGACCACCGGATAGGGCTCGAGCCTTGCGCCATGCAGCAGCCGGCCCATTTCCAGCAGGCTGCGCGGCATGTGATAGTTGTTGGTGACCAGGATCACCGTGCCATAGGCATGGTTTGTCACCCATTTGGCGCTTTGCTCGGCGTTGCCGATCGTGTCGAGCGCGGCGCGGTCGATGTCGACGCAGCAGGAAAACAGCTTCTTGTCACCGCCGGTAGCGGCCTGGAGCTGGCGTCGGCTGGCGGAAGGATGCACACCGCTGATCAGCAGCCGCTCGCCCTTGCCGGATGCCAGCAATTCCATCGCCGCGTCGAGGCGCGACTGGCCACCGGTCAGAACGATGATGGCATCGGCCTTGGTCGGATTGGCAGGCGTGGTCAGATGGCTGACCTTGTTGGCGAACCAGCCGAAGCCGCCGGCAAACAAGGTCGCGAGGACGAGGAGGGAGAGCGCGGAGATCCGAATTGCGGCCTTTAAACGGCTGACCTTGCCGTGGTCGCGCGAACGAGCAACCACCACTGGCATCTGCCCAGCCGTCCCGGTCGAATCCCGCACGTCCATGGCCATATCGTTAATCCCGAAATGCGGCCTTTGGTAGGTAAAAGACGCACTTTGCGTTACGCGGTTTCTCCATCCGTGATCCGCCTCGTTTCCACCCGCGCCCTCGAACCAAAGACACGCTCCCTTTTCATGCGTCGGGTTGGCGGACGTCGATGTCGCTGAGATAGGCGACGACGGTGGCATGGGAGGTTGCCGCCGTCAGTGCGCCGATCACCAGCACCATCAGCACGACGCCGAAATAGCCGGCCGAGCCGATGGCGAAATTGCCGAACAGGGCAGTGGCCTGGTCGGCCTGCGGCGTCGCCATGTTGCGCGACGACCACCAGGAAAAGACGATGAAGACGAGCACCGCGGCCGCCCCGCCGGCGGCCGCGCCCTTCATGCCGGTGACCAGGAAATGCCGACGGAACTCGCGCGCGATGAAGGCCGCCTCGGCGCCGACGAAATGCAGCACCTCGATGATGTGACCGTTGCCGGCCATGGCGCCGCGGGTCGCGAACACGACCGTCAGCACCGTCGCCGACAGCATCAGCGCCAAGACGGCGATGCCGATCGTCACCGTGGTGCGGGCCATGGCCACCAGCCGGTCGACCCAGGTGCGGTGATCGTCGAGCGAGGCGCTCGGCAGCTTCGGCGTGATCGCGGCGCGCATGGCGGCGAAATCGGGCGGGTTGTTCTCGTCGATGGTGACGATGATCAGGCGCGGTACCGGAAGGTCGTCGATGTTGAGGCCCGAACCAAGCCACGGTTCCAGCAGCCTGGCGGTCGCCTCGCGGTCGATGATCCGCGTCGACTTCACGCCGGGGAACTCGCCGGCGATCTGCGAGGCCTGGGTGAGCGCTGCCTCCATGTCGAGGCCGTCGGCCGGCTTGACCTGGATCGTCGCCTCACGCGAGATCTGGTTCTCCCAGACCGAGGCCGTATCACGCACCAGCGTCACCGCGCCGAAGGTCAGGCAGGACAGGAAGGTCATGATGGCGATGACCAGCACCAGGGCGCGGCCGGCGATGTTCTGCGCCGGCACGATCGGCGCCATCTTGCGCTGGGCGCGTGGCCTTGCCTCGGCCGTTTCGGCTTCCTGCTCGTGCTCGTGGAGATGTTCGACGGACAAATCAGTCATAGATGTCCAGCCTTCCGCCGGCCAGGATCATGCGGCGTGCATCGACCTGTTCCATCAGGCCGAGATCGTGGGTCGCGATCACCACGGCGGTGCCCAGCCGATTGAGTTCGATGAACAGCCGCAGCAGACGCCGCGCCAGCGGCGGATCGACATTGCCGGTCGGCTCGTCGGCGAGCAGGATCTCCGGCTGTTCGATCAGCGCGCGCGCAATCGCGGCGCGCTGCTTCTCGCCGCCCGACAGGACCGGCGGCAGCACATGCATGCGCTCGCCCAGCCCCACCCATTTCAACAGCTCGGTGACATCGGTACGGTAGCTTGCTTCCTCGCGCCCGCGCACGCGCAGCGGCAGCGCGACGTTCTCGTAGGTGGTCATGTGGTCGAGCAGGCGAAAATCCTGGAAAACCACGCCGATACGGCGCCGCAAATGCGGCAGTTCGGTGCGCGAGATGCGCGAGCGGTCCTTGCCGAAGATGGTGATCAACCCGCGCGTCGGCTTCAGCGACATGAACAGAAGGCGCAGCAAGGTCGTCTTCCCGGCGCCCGACGGCCCGCTCAGGAACTGGAACGAGCGCTCCGGTATATGCAGGGAAATGTCGCGGAGGATTTCCGGACCCATGCCATAGCGGAGGCCGACATTTTCGAAGCGAATCAATTTCGACGACCTGAATTTCCGGGCAGCGCAGAACCTGCCTGTTCTGCGAAAAGACCATCGGCCGGCATGGTTAACCGGCGGTTAATTTCTGGGTTCTTTCGGCTCGTCACAAGGGCTCCGGTGGGGAAGCGTTAACCATTTTTGTTTACGCAAAAGAAACGAAAAGCGAACACGTGCTGCAACGCTGGGGCCATGATGGCTGACGAACGAACCGCGCGCCCGGTTTCCGGCGAAATCATGACCGATCCCCCGGCAGTTGCCGTGGCGGACCGGTTCATGCGCGGTCCTGCGGCCGAGATCGTCGATGCCGACTATGTGGTGATGTCGCGGCCCCCGGTCGAAAACGTTTCACCGCCGCCGCGTGCGATCGTCACGCCGCCCATCGAGGGCATGGACATGCTGCGCAAGCCCGAGGCGCCGGCGGAGCGGCCGCCGGCCTCGCGCGGCGGGCCGATCTTCTGGATCGCCGGCATCGCCGCTGCCCTTGCCGCCTTCTGGGTCTCCGGCGGGCACGCGCTGGTGCGCCAGGCGCCGGTTCTCTCCGGTGGGCAAACATCGGCGCTGACGATTTCGGGCGTCACCTCTCGCGTCGACGCCTCCGGACCCAATCCCGTGCTGTTCGTCGATGGGGAGGCCGCCAATGACGGCGCGAAGCCGGCACAGCTGCCGCCGCTCGAGATCCGGGTGACCGGCAATGACGGGCGCACAACCCGCTATACGTTGGGGACATCCGGCCATTCGCTGGCGTCGGGAGAAAGATTTGGCTTTGCCAGCCGGCTCGACGTGCCTAAGAACGGCGTAAGGACCGTTTTGGTCACTTTTGCGCAGTAGGCGATCACCGAGGAAGACGAGCAATGCCCATCGTACGCGACAAGGACATCGAGGTCCTATTTTCGGCGTCGGCGATCGCGCGGCGCAATCTTGAGCTGGCCAAGGAGATCGCCGAGCACGACTATCACGATCTCCTGGTGATCTCGGTGCTGAAGGGCTCGTTCATCTTCGCCGCCGATCTGATCCGCGCCATGCACGATGTCGGCCTGTCGCCCGAGGTCGAGTTCATCTTCATCTCCAGCTATGGCGCCGGCACCAGCAGCGGCGAGGTAAGGGTGCTGCGCGACATCGACAATGAGGTCACCGGCCGCGACGTGCTGTTGATCGACGACATCCTCGAATCAGGCAAGACGCTGAGCTTCACCCGTGACCTGATGCTGTCGCGTGGCGCGAAAAGCTGTTCCATCGCCGTGCTGCTCGACAAGCGCATGCGCCGTCAGACCGCGCTAAACGCCGACTATGTCGGCTTCGACTGCCCGGATTATTTCGTCGTCGGCTATGGCATGGACGTTGCACATGCTTTCCGCGAATTGCCGTTCGTGGGTGTTGTGAAAGGCGACGCGTAAAGCCTTTGCCTCGTCCTGGCGATTCTGAAAAAGGCCTTAACGGCGTCCAAGAAAATTAGCCCGCCAGCCAGCCGGGGCTTTCAGGAAAAGTCAACGTTTGGCCGCCAAATATGCCGGCCATGGCAAAGCTTCTGATCGTCGAGGACGATGAGTCCGTCCGCACCCTCGCCGCCCGCGCGCTCGAACGCGCCGGCCATACAATCGATATCGCCGCCGATGGCGCGCAAGGGCTTTCGCTGATCCGCGCCGCGAATGGCGGCTACGACCTCGTGGTCTCCGATATCCGCATGCCGGAGATGGACGGCATCGAGATGGCGATCGCGGCGGCCGCGCTTTTCCCGGCGATGAAGATCCTGCTGATGACCGGTTATGCCGACCAGCGCGAGCGCGCCGAGGAGTTGAACGGCATCATCCTCGATGTCGTGCAAAAGCCCTTCACGCTGGCTGAAATCCGCTCGCGGGTCGAACGGGCGCTGATCTGCTTCGCCTGATCAGGCTGGGTCGGTGGCAGCCAACACCGTTGCCGGGCTCTTGCGCAATCCGCTGTTGAGCGCCAACAGGCCCGCGCCAATGATCAGGGCCGCACCGATGACGGTCGTCGACCGCGGCACTTCGGCGAAGAACAGAAAACCCCACAGCGGCGACCACAGGATGCCGGTGTATTCGAAGGTGGCGACGCGGTTGGCCGGCGCCAGCCGATAGCCCTGGGACAACAGGATCATGCCGGCCGAAGCGACGAAACCGCAGGCCGCCATCTTGAGGAAATCCGGCAGCGTCGGCCATATCCATGGCCGCACCAGGAACTCCAGGCTCGGATGGACGGCGTGGGTGATGCCGGCAAGGTGAAAACTGCCGGCGACCATGGCAGCACCGATGAGGTAGGCGCCGTTCTGATAGAAAGCCATGACGGTGGACGATTCGGTATCGCCGATCTTGCGGGCCATCAACTGCGAGAAGCCGTAGAGCGCCGCCGAACCCAGCGATAGCAGTGCCGCCCAGTCGAACAGGCCGGCGCCCGGACGCACCATCACGACGACGCCGAGCAGCCCGATCAGCACGGTCGCCAGCGTGCGCCAGGAGACGCGCTCGCCAAGATACGGCCCGGCCAGTGCCATGATGAACAGCGGCGCCATGAAGTAGAGCGCCACGGCATCGGCCAGCGGCAGGGCGGCGATGGCCAGATAGTACATCGTGTAGGAGGTGAACTGGATGAAGGCGCGTATCGTCAGCAGGCCGAACCGTCGCGACAGGATTGCCGGCAGGCCGACATCGGCGTGGACAAGAAGGATCAGGATCGGCAAGGCGACGATCGAACGGATCGCCATCACCTCGGTCACCGGGTAGCCGCTCGACACGGCCTTGACCAGCGGATCCTGCAGCGAGAAGACCAGCACACCGAGGCACAGGCTCAGGATGCCGCGCACCATCCTATTTTGCATCCGCGTTCAGGCTCCCGCGCGTATGACCGGAGGCCCCCGCCTGCAGATCAAAAAGAACCCGCCACCGTTTCGGGCAGCGGGCACGAGTGAGGACTCTCGATTGGTCCGCAGCCGATTCGGCAGCCGCATATCCAATGGGTGAGGCGACTATCGTCCGACGTTTGACATGTTGCAAACGAATTGGAATGATACCAGCAATCAAATTTTCTTATGGCGGATTCCATGCGGCCGACCCTCGACAGCGATCTCCTGCGCACCTTCGTGGCCATTGCCGATGCCGGCAATTTCACCAAGGCGGCGGAACTGGCCGGCCGCACCCAGTCGGCCGTGTCGATGCAGATGAAGAAGCTCGAAAGCCTGGTCGGCGACAGCCTGTTCGAGCGCGGTTCACGCGGCGTCGCACTGACGCGGCGCGGCGGCGAACTCATCGTGAATGCCCGCCGCATCGTCTCGCTGCTCGACGAAACGGCAGCGTCGATGGCGGCCGCGCCGCTCGGCGGGCCGGTGCGCATCGGCATTCCGGAGGAGTATGGCCACGCTATCCTGTCGCGGGCGCTCGGCGCGTTTTCGAAGCGCCACGCACAGGTTGAGGTCACCGTGCGCTATGCCCATTCCTGGGCGCAGATGGCGTCGCTCGCCGCCGGCGAACTCGATCTATGCGTGGTGTTCGAATGGCAGGATGCTTCCGGCGGCGAAGTGCTGATGCACGATCCGACCGTGTGGGTGACATCGACCCTGCATCACATGCATGAGGAGCGTCCGGTGCCGATCGCGCTCTACAACCGGGCCGGCTGGTGCAAGGATTTCGCCATCAAATCGCTGGAGCAGCGTGGCCTTGCCTATCGCGTCGCCTATACCAGTGACACCAATGGCGGCCTGAAGCTTGCCGTCACCTCGGGGCTGGCGATTGCGCCGATTTCGCGCAGCAACATTCCGGACGGCTGCCGTGAGCTGACGTCGGCCGACGGGTTCGGCGACATCGATTCCTCCAATGTGGTGATGCATCGCAACCCGAACGCGTCGGGCGAGGCGATCGACGGCATGCAAGAGGCGATCCGGGAAGCGTTCGTCAACAGGCAAGCCCACCCTGCCGTTGCATAAAAGCAGCCGGTTGCTCCGGCCGTCCTATTTCAGCTCCAGCAGCCGTTCGAGATAGCTGCGCTCGACATCGGGACTGAGTGCATTGCCGAGCCGCTTGCGGATCGCTTCGAGGATCTGGCGCGCGCGCTGGACATCGATCTCGTCGGGCACTTTCACCGAATCGCCGAAATCCGGCCCCTTGCTGGCGCGTGGCCGGCCGAGCGGGTCGCGGTCGGCATTCTGCTGGCGTCCGCCTTGCTCGCTGCCGCCCTGGTCGCCCTGCATGGCCTGCATCTGTTTCATCATGTCCTTGGCGCCCTTGCGCAGCGCCTCCAGCGCCCGGCCCTGATGGCCGACGGCTTCGTCGCCCTGGCCCTCGCCGAGCGCCTGCTCGGCGCTGCCCATGGACTTGCCGGCCTCGCCAAATCCTTCATTGGGCTCCATGCCCATGCCTTCGAGGCCCTTCTTCAGCTTGTCGAGATCGCTTTTCAGCTGGCCCTGGCCTTCCTGCAACTGCTTCAGCGCATCGGCGAATTCCTGTGGCGTCATCGGCTTCTGCCTGGCGAGCGGATCGCGATCCTGGCCGACGCCCGGCTTGTCCTGGTCCTCGCCGCCGCCCTGGCCAAGCTGCTCGTCGCGGTTCTGTCCGCGCTGGCGCTCGCCGCGCTGCATCTGATCCATGCGGAAGGTGTCGTTCATCATCTCCTGCTGACGCCGCAGGATTTCGCCGAGCTTGTCCATCTGCTGGCGCATCTCGCTGTCCTGCTGGCCGCCCTGCTGCTGACGGCCGGCCTGGAGGTTGTTCATCATATCCTGCAGTTGCGACAGCAATTGCTGCGCCTTGTCGCGGTCGCCCGACTTCGCCAGGTTCTCGATCTGGTCCATCATGCGGTCGATGTCGCTCTGGCGCAGTTCCTGGCCATTCTGCTGCATCTGCGGCGCGTTCGGGTTCTGCTTGGCGCGTTCGGCGAATTCCTGCAGGAACTGGTTCATCGCCTCGCGCAGTTCCTTCATCGCCTTTTCGATTTCCTGGTCGCTGGCGCCGTTCTTGATGGCATCCTGCAACGCCTGCTGCGCCTGGCGCAGCCGCTTTTCGGCGGCAGAGAGGTTGCCCTCCTCGATGCCGAGCGCGATTTCCCAGAGATAGGCGACCTCGCTGCGCAGCTGATCGTCGCTTTCGGCCAGCTTCAGCCGGCTGCGCGCGCTCATGATGGCGAGGTAGTGGGACATGTTGTCGAACGTGTCTTCCGGCCGCAGCGTGACGGCGTCCATCAGGTCGAGCACGCGCGGCTTGGCATTGGCGTCGAGCGCCAGCAGGCGGCGCTGTTCGATCACCGCCCGGGCCAGCGGGTTGGCGAATGGCCGTTCGGGCATCACCAGCGTCTTGGTCTCGCTCGACGCGGTGTGCCCGGCGTCGTCGGTGGCGACGAGCGTCAGCTTGATGCTGCTGCCGGCCCAGACGTGCTCTGTCAGGTCCTTCGAGGTCTTGGCCGCATTCGACTTGCCGCCGCGGCGCGGCAGCGTCAGCGGCATCTCGGGTGGGCCGTAGAGTGGGCGTGCACCCGGCGCCTGCGGGTCGGCCAGCGTGAACACCGCCTTGGCATTGGCGGCACCGTAGTCGTCGTCGATCTGGTAGTTGAGCTCGAAGGCGCCGTTGGCGGCGCGCTTGGGCTCGCCGACGAAGCGGATCTGCGGCGGCTTGTCGGGCACGACGGCGAAGGCCCAGCGGCCGAGCTGATCCTCACCCGACTTCAGCGTCAGCGTGCCGTCGCCGGTCAGCTTGCCGATGAACTGGCGTATCTTCGACGGCGAGGAGGATGGCGCCGGGCTTGCTGCCGGCTTGGCCGAGGCAGCCTGCTGGCTGGCCGGGTCGATGGCGCGGGCATTGCCGTCCTTGTCGGCATAGGCGAGCGTTTCCTCGCCCGAGCCTCCGGTGACGCGCAAGGAGACCTCGCTACCTTCGGGGACATGAAACGTCGGCGTCGCCTGGTTGGCGTCGGCGGTCAGGAAGATCGGCGGCTTGCCGGTATAGGCCGGCGGCGTCACCCATGCGTCGATGCGCGGCGGCACGATGTCGTATGTGCCATGGGCCATGAACCCATCGCTTAGCCGGCCGCCCGTCGGCCCGAAGGAGAAGGCAAAGGCGGTGACGAGCAGAAGTGCCGCTACAGCGCGCAGCCCCCAGGGATCGCGCTCCGGCACGCGCGTGCGCGGCAAATCGGCGCCGAGGCTGTCGAGCTTTGCGGCCATGCGCTTCTGATGCTCGCGCCAGAGCGCCTGGGAGAAGCTGCTTTCCCGCCCGCTTGGCCGGTCGGCCTGCGTCAGCACGGGGCTGTGCAGCAGGCTGTTGGCTGCCTCGATACGGCGATCGACCTCGGCAGCACCTGGCACGCGGAAGAAGCGGAGCGGATAGAGGGCGGCGAGCCCGGCGACTCCGAATGCGGCGACAAGGCCGATGCGCATCATATCCGGCAGCCGGGAGAAAATGCCGAACCAGGAGGCGCTGAGGAACAGGATGGCGACGATGACGAGCGGGAGCAGCAGCGGCCAGCCACGCTCGACCATCATCGAGACCCGTGTCGCCAGCCGGCTCAAGGCGAGGCGCCCGGCCAGGCCGCGGTCGTTGCTGAAGGTGGGTCGTTGCGTCATCGGCCCTTCCATGGGACGGGCAAAATAGCCCAAGCCTCACGACTCCAAGAATACCAGCAAACACGGCAAAGGCGAGGCAGTTTGAAAAAACGTGAAGTCGGCCGAAATGGTTGCAATCAAAAATTGGCGGGGTTCGCGTTGGCACCACAGACCAGCACGGCGACGCGTTCTCCCGACGCCGGCGCGTAGCGGCCGGACAGCATCGCGGCGAAAGCGGCGGCACCTCCCGGCTCGGAGATGATGCGAACGCTGTTCCACAGCGCTTTCTGCGCGGTGATGATGTCGTCGTCGCTGACCAGAATGGAGCGTTCGACGAAGGCTTCGGCGATCGGGAACATCATTTCGCCGACGCGCTTTGGCGCCAGCGAATCGGCGGCTATGCCTTCCGCCGGCGCGTCGACGGGGTGACCCGCCTCGAAGGCGCGGTGAAGCGTCGGCGCGCCTTCCGGTTCGACGGCGACGATGCGGATGCGGCCTGCATACCAGGCGGCGATGCCGCCGATCAGGCCGCCGCCGCCGACCGCGACCAGCAGCGTGTCGATCTCGGGCAGGTCGCTCTCGATCTCCAGCCCGAGCGTGCCCTGGCCGACCAGCGTCTCCTCCTCATTGAAGGCGTGGATCTGCAGAGCGCCGGTTTCCTCGGCGAAACGTTCGCTGGCGGCCAGCGCTTCGGCATAACGGGCGCCGCCGACGACCAGTTCGGCGCCATAGGAGCGAATACGCTCCAGCTTGGCCTGTGGGCTGACTTCGGGAACGAAGATGGTCGCCTTGTGCCCAAGCCGCATGGCTGCGTAGGCGACGGCGGCGCCATGATTGCCGCCCGACGCGGCGACGACGCCGGCCTCGGGAACCCGCCGCTCCAAGAGATTGGTGAAGGCGCCGCGCACCTTGAACGAGCCGGAATGCTGCAGGCATTCGAGCTTGAGGTCGACCGTCAGCGGCGGCCGGTCGAAGTCGGCCATGTCGACGCGCAGCACCGGCGTGCGCCTGATATAAGGGCGAATGCGCGGCTCCATCGCGGCAATGCGTTCGCGTGTGACGGTGTTGCCTTGCGGCATGGCGATCTCCTCGGGATTGACTGTAATTAGTAACTTGGCAAAATAGCTAAATGCAAGAGATTGATATCTTTAAGGCGATTGCCAACGAGCGCAGGCTGCAAATCCTCGACTGGTTGAAGGATCCGCGCGCGCATTTCCCGGCCCAGGCAGACGGCGACCTTGTCGAGGACGGCGTTTGCGCGCTGCTGATCGCGGAGAAGCTCGGCATTACGCAAGCGACGCTCTCCGAGCATATGCGCGTGCTTACCCATGCCGGCCTGCTGCGCACCAAGCGCATCAAGCAATGGACGTTTTATCGGCGTGACGAGGACAGGATCGCCGACACAAGGGCGCTCATCCAGAACCGGCTATAGCTCAACCGGTTGTGCGGCTTCTATGCCAGCCAATCGGGCACCGAATCCAGCCCGATCAGGTCGTCATAGGTCAGGCGCGGACGCACGACGTGGAAACGGTCGCCGTCGACCAGCACCTCAGGCACCAGAAGACGCGTGTTGTAGGTGCCGGCCTGCACCGCGCCATAGGCGCCGGCCGTGGAAACCGCCACCAGATCGCCGGCCTTCAGCCTGGGCAGGTCGCGGTCGAGGCCGATATAATCGCCGGTCTCGCAGACCGGCCCGACCACATCGACCATCATGCGTGGCGTGTCGGCCGGCGGCTGGACGACCGGCCTGACGTCGTGGAAGGCATCGTAGAGCGTCGGCCGGATCAGGTCGTTCATGGCGGCATCGACGACCAGAAAATTCTTGGCGTCGCCTTCCTTCACGAAGATCACCTCCGAGACGAGGATGCCGGCATTCCCGACGATCAGCCGGCCCGGTTCGAACATCACCTTGAGTCCAAGCTTGGTGACATACTTCCTGACGATCTGGGCATAGGCATCGGGCAGCGGAGGCGGGTTGTTATCGACACGGTAGGGAATGCCGAGGCCGCCACCGACATCGATATGCTCGATGGCGTGACCGTCGGCGCGCAGTGCCCCGACCAGATCGACAAGCAGCGCGAAAGCGTCGTCGAAGGGCTGCAATTCGGTGATCTGGCTGCCGATGTGGGTGTCGATGCCGGTAACCTTGATGCCCGGCAGTTCGGCCGCGCGGGCATAGACCTGACGCGCCCGCTGCCACGGGATGCCGAACTTGTTCTCGGCCTTGCCGGTGGAGATCTTCTTGTGGGTCCTGGCGTCGACATCGGGATTGATGCGCAACGAGATCGGCGCCACCTTGCCGAGAGCCACGGCGCGGGAGGACAGGAGTTCGAGTTCCGGCTCGGATTCGACGTTGAAGCAAAGGATGCCGGCGGTGAGCGCAAAATCAATTTCGCGCGCCGTCTTGCCGACGCCGGAGAACAGGATCTTGCCGGCCGGGATGCCAGCGGCCAGTGCCCGTCGCAACTCGCCTTCCGACACCACGTCGGCGCCGGCGCCGAGCCTGGCCAGCGTCCGCAGCACCGCCTGGTTGGAATTCGCCTTCATGGCATAGCAGACCAGCGCGTCGAGCCCGGCAAAGGCCTGGGCGAACACGCGGTAGTGCCTGGTCAGCGTGGCCGTCGAATAGCAATAGAACGGCGTGCCGACCTGTGCGGCGATATCTGGTATCGCCACGTCCTCGGCATGCAGCACGCCGTCGCGGTAGTCGAAATGGTTCACGAGAGTGTTTCCGGAAAGTTGGGGCACAGTGAGATCAGGTTTGGACCCAAACCCGCTCTCATCGGCTCTAGATCAGCGGGTCGAGGAAGAACTTCTTGTCCTTGACCGGTTTTTCCGGCTCCGGCGGCACAGGCTGCTTGGCCTTCTCGGCATCCTTGCGAGCCTGCACGGCCGCCTCGTAGGGCGTATCGAGACCAGCCCTGCGGCCGCAGGCCGTCACCGCGGCGACCGCCACCAGAAGCGTCAGCGTCACCAAAATCCTGCTTCCGGTCATCGATCCATCCGTCCGAAACGTTTGCCAGCCGCCGCTTTTAGCCGAGTTCTCGGCGCATTGCACCCCGGATATTGTTGTTCGCAATATCCGGATATTGCTGGCCGCAATGTCGGCATATTGCTGGTCGCAATATCCGGGTATTACGCCTTTGCGATGCGCTTTTTCCAGGCGCGGATCTGCTTCCTCACCTCCGACGGCGCCGTGCCGCCGAAACTGGTGCGGCTCTTGACCGAGTTCTGCACCGCCAGCACGGAGAAAATATCCGAGGTGATGCCGGGGTTGATCGACTGCAGATCCTCCAGCGAAAGCTTCTCCAGCCCGACCCTCTTCTCCTCTGCCAGTGCCACTGCGCGGCCGGTGACGTGATGCGCCTCGCGGAACGGCAGGCCGAGTGTGCGCACCAGCCAGTCGGCAAGGTCGGTGGCGGTGGCGTGGCCGGAGCCGGCGGCCTTCTTCATCGCCACGGCGTTGACTGTCATGTCGGAGACCATGCCGGTCATCGCGGCCAGCATCAGGTCGAGCGTCTCAGCGGCATCGAAGACCGATTCCTTGTCTTCCTGCATGTCCTTGCCATAGGTCAAAGGCATGCCTTTCATCACCGTCAGCAGGCCGACCAGATGGCCGTTTACGCGGCCTGTCTTGCCGCGCACCAGTTCGGCGGCGTCGGGGTTCTTCTTCTGCGGCATGATCGAGGAGCCGGTGGAAAACGAGTCCGACAGCCTGACGAAGCCGAACTGCGGCGTCGACCAAAGGATGATCTCCTCGGCGAGCCGCGACAGATGCGTGGCGCAGATCGCCGCCACAGCCAGGAACTCCAGCGCGAAATCGCGGTCTGAAACGCTGTCCAGCGAATTGCGCATCGGCTCGCGAAAGCCGAGCGCCCTGGCGGTCTGGAGGCGGTCGATCGGGAAGCTGGTGCCGGCAAGGGCAGCAGCACCCAGCGGGCTCTCGTCCATCCGTTCGATGGCGTCGCGCACGCGCGACAGATCGCGCCCGAACATCTCGACATAGGCCATGCAGTGGTGACCGAAGGTCACCGGCTGTGCCGCCTGCATATGGGTAAAGCCCGGCATCACGGTCGCCGCGTGTTCCTCGGCCCGTTCCAGCAGCGCCCGGATCAGGCCCTTCAATGCTTCGGCGACGCGAAAGCACTCGTCCTTGACCCAGAGCCGCAGGTCGACCGCCACCTGGTCGTTGCGCGAGCGGGCGGTGTGCAGCCGGCCAGCCGCCGAACCGATGAGGTCGGCGAGGCGAGCCTCGATATTCATGTGGATGTCTTCCAACCGGGTCGAAAACTCGAAGCTGCCGGCCTCGATCTCTTTCAGGATCGTGTTCAGGCCGTGAGCGATTTTTTCTTGATCGGCCGCCGAAATAATGCCCGTTTGCGCCAGCATCTCGCTATGGGCGATCGAGCCTCTGATGTCCTGCGCATAGAGTTTGCGGTCGAACGAGATCGACGCGTTGATCGCTTCCATGATCGCGGCCGGACCCGAGGCAAATCGTCCGCCCCACATCTGGTTGCTGGTCTTCTTGTCGCTCATCGCTATAAAACCCGTGCTTCGGAGCAGTTTTGAGAAAATGGCAGACGGAAACAGATTTTTCCCGGCCCCGCGCCTGATCCTCGCCGCCCTGGTGGCGGGAGTGCTGGCCGGCGCGGTCGCGGTATATGTCAGCGAGAGCCGGTCTGGCAACAACGCCGGACCGCAAGTGGCCGTCGACGACGGCAAGGACGACGTCGCCTGCGCCGCCAAGAGCGACCGCGCCAAGAAGATCGCCGCCGCTGCCACCGGCGAGGTTGCGGCACTGTTGCCGGCCGATCCGCCGCAATCCATGAAGCGCCTCGCCTTCAACGGGCCGGACGGCAAGCCGATGACGATCGCCGACCATGCCGGCAAGACGGTGCTGCTCAATCTGTGGGCGACATGGTGCGCGCCTTGCCGTGCCGAAATGCCGGCGCTCGATGCCCTGCAGAAGGAAAAAGGCAGCGATGCCTTTCAGGTGGTCGCCGTCAATGTCGATGCCGGCGACGATGTGAAGCCGAAGAAATTCCTCAAGGACACAGGTGTCGAGACGCTCGGCTACTATCGCGATTCGACGATGGCGCTGTTCAACGACCTCAAGACGCGCGGCC
This sequence comes from Mesorhizobium opportunistum WSM2075, assembly GCF_000176035.2. Taxonomy (NCBI): domain Bacteria; kingdom Pseudomonadati; phylum Pseudomonadota; class Alphaproteobacteria; order Hyphomicrobiales; family Phyllobacteriaceae; genus Mesorhizobium; species Mesorhizobium opportunistum. The sequence continues at coordinate 1,660,468 of NC_015675.1, forward strand.
TGGCGCTAGGCCTTCCCGTCACCATGCTGATCGACGGCGAAGGCTGCCTGATCGCCCATATGAACGGGCCGGCCGAATGGTCGGGTTCTGATGCCAAGCGGCTGGTCGAGACGGCACTCGGATCGTAACTCCAACAGAATTCGGCTTCAAGCGAGCGCTTTACGCCGAACGCACGCTTGGCTTGAGCAACAGGAGGCTGCCACCCTGGTGGTCGGCGCGCAGCGACGCGCGCTTGCCGAGGCCGGTCAGGTCGTCGAATGCCTCGATCGGCGCCGGTTTGCCGAGATAATAGCCCTGGCCGATCTCGCAGGCCTCGGCGTCCAGGAACTTCAACTCGCCAAGCGTCTCGACGCCCTCCGCCAGAACCGGCAGGCCAAGGCCGCGCCCCAGTCCCAGCACGGCGCGCACGATCGCCGCGACCTGGCCGTTGGTGTCCACCGCCTTGATGAAGGAAGAATCGATCTTGATCTTGTCGAAGGGGAAGGCGCGCAGGTTGGAGAGGGAGGAATAGCCGGTTCCGAAATCGTCCATGGCCACGCGCACGCCAAGCGCCTTGACCTGCCGCAGGGTTGCCAGGGCGCGCGGCATGTCCTTCACCAGTGCGGTTTCGGTGATCTCGAGTTCCAGCCTTGTCGCTGCAAGACCTGTCTTCAGCAAGGTCTCATGGACCTTGCGGCTGAAATTGGGATTGTGGAGCTGTACGGCGGAGACGTTGACGGCGACCATGAGCGGGTTTTCCCAGCGGACGGCCTCCTCGCAGGCAGCCTCGAGCACCCAGTCGCCGATCTGCCCGATGGCGCCGCTGTCCTCGGCCACCGGGATGAATATGGCGGGTGAGACCTCGCCACGCTCGGGATGGCGCCAGCGGATCAGGGCTTCGAAGCCAACCATCCTGCCGCTGCTGATCTCCTTCTGCGGCTGATAGACGAGATAGAATTCGCCACGCGCCACGGCCTGGCGCAATTCGTGCTCCATCACACGCTTGTCGCGGGCCTCGGCACCCATCGACGCCTCGAAATAGCGATAGGTGTCCCTGCCTTCGGTCTTGGCGCGATAGAGTGCCGTGTCGGCATGGCTGATCAGGCTGGTCTGGTCATCGGCATCGAGTGGATAGATCGCTATGCCGATGCTGGCCGAGACCAGACCGCCGCCGACGGCTGCCCGGTTTTCCTCGCGCATGGCGGCGAGCACTGCGCCCGCGATGCGACCCGCCGCCTGCGGGTCGGGCAGGTTGGGGGCGATGATGGCGAATTCGTCGCCGCCGAGGCGCGCCAGCATTTGCCCGTGACGCAGAACGCCGGCAGCGCAGCTTGCCACCCTCTGCAGCATCGCATCGCCGGCGCCGTGTCCATAAAGGTCGTTCACCTCCTTGAAGCGGTCGAGGTCGAGCAGCAGGAGCGCAAGATGCCTGCCCTTGACGCCTGCGCCGGTGTTCCCGATGCGGTTCATAGACGCGATTTCCGCGTCGAGACGGCCGGAAAAGGAGCGGCGATTGGCAAGTCCCGTCAAGGGGTCGAAATGGGCGAGGCGAAGGATCTCCTGCTCCGCCTTCTTGCGTTCGCGGATGTCGCGGACGGCAATGACATTGTGGGGCTTGCCGCAATAATCGATGCTGCGGGCGATCAGCTCGACGGGAATTCGCGTTCCGTCGCGGCTTTTCAACTCCGCCTCCCGCGGCTGACCCTCCAGGCTGGCCGTGCCGGATACGGCGTGTTCGTCAAAGAGACCGTCCAGCTCCGTGCCGTTCAGCATTGCGGCCACCGTGCCGGTCAGCTTGCCCATGCTGTCATTGGCGCTGACGATGCGGTTGCCGTCGCAGACGATCAGGCCCTCCACGGCGGCGTTGGCCAGGCCGTGCATGCGATCGACCTCGAGCTTCTGGCGGCGAAAGCGCAGATCGATCCACAGCGCCGATGCCGACAACACCAGGATCACCAGCGTGGCGGCGGCGGCCGCGAAAGCCTGCGAGGTCGGCTCGATCGTGTATTCGGATATGACGATCGAGGAATCGGGAAAGATCGAGACGGCGCCCATGCCGATGAAATGCAAGATGCAGATCGCCAGCGTCAGCAGCAGCGCGCCGACCGATGTCGCCAACAGAGAGGGGCGGCGCAGAACGGTACGCAGCGCCAGCGCCGCGAGCGCCACGCCGGAGAGCAGGGAAGCGGCGACAAGCAACAGGTTCCATTCTATCCGGCCCTGGACCTCGAATGCCGCCATGCCGATGTAATGCATGGCTGCAATGCCGCCGCCCAGGATGGCGCCGCCGACGAGATGATGGTCGAACTCGTCCCGCAAGGTGGCGATCCACATGCCGGCCGCCGTCAGTGCGACCGAGGCAGCGAGCGAGAGCACGGAGAGCTCCGGATCGTAGGCACTCGGTATGCCCGGCGTGAAGGCAAGCATGGCGATGAAATGCGTTGCCCAGATGCCGAAGCCGGTCGAGGTCGCCGCGATCATCAGCCAGACCAGGCGGTTCCGGTCGGTCGAGCGGCTGATGTGGTGAAGCAGGTTGACGGCGGAGAAACAGGAAATACCGCAGATCAGCGCGGCGAGTGCGACCAGTCTCAGATCGTGCTGGTTCACGATACAATTATAGACCGTCAACATCTTATTTCCCCCAACCCCTTGGAAATAAAACCGGAGATATGAGTGATTAATGCTTGGCCGTTGAAGGATCTATGAAGACGCCTGCAACCACAGCGTGCCTCTTTGGCGTAGCCGCGCCGCGGCAACGGGATATTCTGGCCGAAGCCAGCTATTTCAGGCGAACGGTCACCGCCAGGGCTTCATGATCCGAGCTCGGGCCGCCGCCCGGCAGCACCGCGGGGAGAACGGCAGGGGCGCTGGCCTCGAGGCCGCGCGTGAAGAACCAGTCGATGCGGCCGACCGGCGTCCCGGCCTCCCGTCGCTGGGTCGGCAGGTCGAGATTGTTGGCGGCCTGCCAATCATAGCCGCGCCCGGCAAGGACCGCGAACAGCGGTTCGTGACGCTCGACATGGATAAGGCGCCCGGGTTCGGCCGCGAGCCGCGCCATCCACGCTCGCGGGTCGTCATGGCGTTCCTCATGGCTAGCGGTCAGTGTGTTGAAGTCGCCGCCGAGCAGCACCGGCGCTTCCGGATCATATTTGTCGATAGCGTCGAGGAGATGGCGCGTCTGGATGGCCCTGCCGGCGGGATCGGTGCGGTTTTCCAGATGCACCGAGACGACCGTCACCTTGCGGTTGCCGATCCGCACCTGGCCACCGATCGCCATGCGCCCGCCGATGCGCGGCTGGTCGTGCTCGGGCCGGAACCAGCCGCCGGCGGCGTCGAGGCGCACCAGGAAGGGGCGCAGCAGCGGAAACGCGCTGGTTACGGCATTGCCATGAAAGCCTTCGGCATTGGCGACCTCGCCGGTTGCCGCACGCTCGCCCTCGTTGCCGCCGCCAAGCTCGACGAACTCGACGCCGAAGGCGAAGGCATGCCCGAGCCGCTCCGCAAGGACGCCAAGAGGATGGCCATTGCCGGAGCGCGCCATGCCGTTGTCGACCTCGGACAGCAGCACGACGTCCGGAGCCTGTCCGGCGAGCGTTGCGGCGATGGCATCGACATGACGGAGCCGCTCGACGTTCCAGGCCACCACCTTCAAGGCATCGCCGGAGTCCCCGCGCGACGCAGTGCCGCCAATCTCGATCTGGCCGAGGGCGGGAATGGCGGCGGCATGCCGCAAATGCGTGGCGCTGTCGCGGGGGCCGTCGCGCATAGCCAGCCTGTCGGCGACGGGTACATGCGTCAGCTTCCGCACCACCATTTTCATCATCCCTTTAGCCGGTTAATCATGACGGCCTTTGATGGTCTTTACGTCCTCGACAGCCGCCCTAGCTACCTAGGGCGCCGGTGTGACGTTTTCATGCCGGGGCAACCGCCGAGGGGGAGGAAAGACTGGCTGTCCACAGGCCCGAGGGGCCACAACAGAACTGTCACATACCTTCTCTAAGAGAGCGGGCAAGGATTTGCGCAAGACCCTTGTCAACAGCCATTCAAGAGGGAAGAAATCATGACCATCATCAAGCGGGGCCTCGCTGCCCTTGCCGCTGGCGCGCTCGGCAGCGCGCTGGCGGTTCCTGCCTTCGCGGAGCCGGTGAAGTTCGACTTCTGGTTCGGCCTTTCGGGCGACCTCGCCCGCGTCGTCGATACGATGTGCAAGAACTTCAACGAATCGCAGAAGGACTATGAAGTCGTCTGCACCAGCCAGGGCAATTACGACGCCACGCTGCAGAACACCATCGCCGCCTTCCGCGCCGGCAAACAGCCCACCGTCGTCCAGGTCTATGATGTCGGCACCGCCACCATGATGCTGTCGGGCGCCTACAAGCCCGCCGACAAGCTGATGGAAGAGAATGGCTACAAGATCGACTACGCGGACTATTTCCCCGGCATCGCGCGCTACTACGCAACGTCGAAGGGCGAGATGCTGTCCTTCCCGTTCAATTCCTCGACCGCGCTGATGTACTGGAACAAGGACGCCTTCGCCAAGATCGGCAAGACCGAAGCGCCGAAGACCTGGGAAGACGTCGGTGCCGACCTTCAGGCCATGAAGGACGCCGGCTATGAATGCCCGATGGCGATCAACATCTCGGCCAACGAAAGCTGGCAGTTGATGGAGCAGTTCTCGGCGATCCATAACCAGCCGATCGCCACCAAGAACAACGGCTATGACGGCCTCGACGCCCGTCTCGAAGTCAACAAGACCAAGTTCGTCCAATATGTCACCGATCTCAAGAAGTGGTATGATGCCGGCCTGATCAAGATCAAGTCCAAGGACCTTGGGCAGGACATGGTCCAGGCCTTCGCTTCCGGCACCTGCCAGGTCATCCTGACCTCGGTCGGCGACCACGGCACCGTCGGCAGGACCCAGAAGGAAGGTATGAACTGGGATGTCGCCGAACTGCCGGTCTATGCCGGCACCGAGCGCAAGAATTCGCTCGTCGGCGGCGCTTCGCTGTGGGTTCTCTCCGGCAAGTCGGATGCGGAATACAAGGGCGCGGCGGCGTTCCTCAACTTCATCCACGATCCCAAGACGGCTTTGTTCTGGTCGACCAACACCGGCTACATCCCGGTGACCAAGTCGGGCTTCGATTACATGAAGGGCCAGGGGTTCTACGACAAGGCGCCCTACAAAGGCCGTGAAGTCGCGATCGCCAGCCTGACCGCCTCTGAGCCGACCGAGATCACCCGCGGTGTGCGATTGGGCAACTTCACCCAGATCCGCGCCGAGTTCGGCACGCAGATGCAAGCGATCTTCGCCAACAAGGTCAGTGTCCAGGAAGGTCTCGACACGCTGGTCAAGAATGGCGACGCCATCCTCGACCGCTTCCAGCAGACCTATCCGGGCAAGACCTTGCCCTGATCACGACAGACTCATGGCCGCCCGCGGACGCTTCCAGGCATGATCTCCCGTTTCGAGATCATGCCTGGGTCGACGGGCGGCCATTTCGTTATTAATCTCACCTTTGCTTAGAGCTAGCTGTCAAGCGGCGCCGGCGGACCGATGGAAAAACGCGTTACCTTCAGCAGGTGGACAATCGGCATCCTTTTCGCGGTGCCGCAACTTCTGCTGATCTTCACGTTCTTCTACTGGCCGGCAGGCCAGGCCGTATACTGGTCGCTGACGCTGCAGCAGCCCTGGGGCGGCGGCAATATCTGGGTTGGGCTCGACAATTTCCGCTCGATCCTGTCCAACGCCGACTATTGGAACTCGATCACCGCCAGCCTGGTCTTTGCCGGGATCAGCACCGGTCTGGCGATGTTCATCGCGCTGGTGCTCGCTGCCTTGACCGACCGGCAGCTCGCCGGCTCGCGTCTCTACCGCGTGGTGCTGATCTGGCCCTATGGTATCGCCGCACCGGCGCTGGCGCTGGCGTTCCGCTTCATCCTGGCGCCGGAAGCCGGCTTCATGGCCGTCGTCAACCGGGTCTGGCCCGGCTTCTGGGATCCCGGTCTCGATGGTGCCGATGCCATGGCGTCGATCATCGTCGCCTTCTCCTGGAAATATGTCGGCTACAACTTCATTTTCTTCCTGGCCGCGTTCCAGGCCATCCCGCGTTCGCTGATCGAGGCGGCGGCGATGGACGGCTCCGGTGTCATCAGGCGGTTCTGGGATATCCAGTTCCCGCTGATCACGCCGACGATCTTCTTCCTGCTGGTCATCAACATCACCGAAAGCTTCCAGGATTCCTTCGGCATTGTCGACATCATGACGTCGGGCGGACCGGCGAACGCCACCAATCTGATGGTCTACAAGATCTATTCCGACGGCTTCAAAGGCCTCGATTTTTCAGGCGCCGCCGCGCAGAGCATCATCCTGATGCTGCTCATCATCGTGCTCACCATCTTCCAGTTCCGCTTCATCGAGCGGCGCGTGCATTACAGGTGATATAGCGATGGTCGAGCGCACCCCGATCCTCAATTTCTTCACGCACTTGATCCTGTTCGTCGGCTTCGTCTTTTGTGTCGCGCCGTTCGTGATCGTGGCCATCGCTGCGTCGCACAACCTCAAGGACGTCAACGACGTCCCGATGTCGCTGCTGCCGGGCAGCGACATCTGGGTTAACATCAAGACGGCGTGGACGACGGCGGATCTCGGCCCTAAACTTCTGAACAGCTTCATCGTCGCAGCCGGCGTGGCATCAGGCAAAGTGATCATCTCGGCACTCACCGCCTTCTCGATCGTCTATTTCCGCTATCCAGGGCGCACCTTCATCTTCTGGCTGATCTTCGTGACACTGATGCTGCCGCTGGAGGTGCGCATCGTGCCGACATACGCGGTCGTCGCCAATGTGCTGTCGCCCTATCAGGCTATTCTTGACGTAACCGGTATTAGCTGGCTGATCGAGAAGGTGTCGGGCGTGCAGGTCTCGCTCAACTTCGGGCTGCTCAATACGTATCCCGGCCTGATCCTGCCGCTGGTCGCCACCGCCACCGGCACATTCCTCTACCGGCAGTTCTTCCTCACCGTGCCGGATGAATTGACCGAGGCCGCGCGCATGGACGGCGCCGGGGCGCTGCGTTTCTTCATCGATATCCTGCTGCCGCTGTCGCGCAACAACATGGCCGCACTTGGCACCATCATGTTCCTGTGGGCGTGGAACCAGTATCTGTGGCCGTTGCTCATCACCACCGACCAGTCGCATGCAATGGCGGTGACCGAGCTCAAGCAGCTCATCCCCAATGTCGGCGGCGCCCCGGAATGGCATATCGCCATGGCTGGAACGCTGATCATCATGCTGCCGCCGCTGGTCGTCGTGGTGCTCATGCAGCGCTGGTTCGTGCGCGGCCTGATCGCCACCGAAAAGTGACCTGGACGAAAGTGACCTGGAAAGGACAGCCAATGGCCTCCATCACCATTCGCGACGTGAAAAAGAGCTACGCCAAGATGCAGGTCGTGCATGGCGTCGACCTCGACATCAGGTCGGGCGAATTCGTCGTCATCCTCGGGCCGTCGGGCTGCGGCAAGTCCACACTGCTGCGCATGATCGCCGGGCTGGAGGATATCTCCGCTGGCGAGATCGCGATCGACGGCACGGTGGTCAACAGACTGGAGCCGCGCGAGCGCGGCTGCGCCATGGTGTTTCAGAACTACGCGCTCTATCCGCATATGAGCGTGGCGCAGAACATCGGCTATTCGCTCAAGGTCGCCGGCGTTCCCGCCGCCGAGCGTACCCAGCGCATCCAGGCGGTCGCGCGCACGCTGGAACTCGAACAGCTGCTCGACCGCAAGCCGATGGCGCTTTCCGGCGGCCAGCGGCAGCGCGTCGCCATGGGGCGCGCCATGATCCGCGAACCGAAAGTGTTCCTGTTCGACGAACCGTTATCCAATCTCGATGCCAAGCTGCGCGTGCAGATGCGCTCGGAAATCCGCAAGCTGCACCGCCGGCTGAACGCGACCTCCGTTTTCGTCACCCATGACCAGGTCGAGGCGATGACGCTCGCCGACCGGCTGGTGGTGATGAATGGCGGACGGGTCGAGCAGGTCGGCACCCCAGGCGAGATCTACACCCGTCCAGCCAGCCGCTTCGTCGCCACCTTCGTCGGCGCGCCGGCAATGAATATGCTCGAAGGCACGGTCGAACTCGACGGGTTGTCGCTGCTCGACGGCAGCCGGCGCCTGACCATGGCCCGCGCCGGCCTGCCGGTCGGCACCAAGGTGGCGATGGGCATCCGGCCGGAAGCCGTCCGGCTGGTGGCGCCGGGCACGGCGAGTTCCCTCAAGGCCACAGTCGACCTGGTCGAGGAGCTGGGCGCCGGGCGTGTCATCTATGTCGATCTCGACGGCGCGCCGTTTTCGGTGATGACGTCGGAGGCCGTGCACCCCGAGCCCGGCAGTGCCGTCGGCCTGATGCTTTCGCCCAATGACATGCATTTCTTCTCGTCGGGGACGGGAACCCGCCTCGATGTCTTCAAGGCTTCCGTTCCCGAACCGGCGCTCTGATCCCGAAGCCTCTATCATCGCCGGAGACAGACCTCGGCCTTCGGCACCTCCAGGAAAGCATCATGAAAATCATTCAGGTCACGGATGTGCATCTTGGCCGGCAAGGCGAGCGCCGCTTCGGCGCGGACCTGCATCAGCGGCTGGCCTCATGCATCGCGCACATCAATGCGCATCACGCCGATGCGGCACTTTGCGTCTTTACCGGCGACCTGACCGAGACCGGCGCGCCGGAAAGCTATGCCGATCTCAGGACCGCCCTGAGCACGCTGTCGGTGCCCTGGCGGCTGCTGCCGGGCAACCATGACAGAAGGGTCAATCTCGTCGCGGCGTTTCCGGAAATTCCGGTCGACGAGAACGGCTTCGTGCAGTCGGTCCATGACAGCGGGGAGGAAGTCTTGCTGTTCCTCGACTGCCTGGCGGAAGGGCGCGTCGAAGGCGAACTATGCGGAACGCGGCTTGCCTGGCTGGAAGCCCGGCTCGAACAATCGGCAGGCAGGCCCGCTTACATTTTCCTGCACCATCCGCCGGTCGCGCTCGGCCTGCCGCAGCTCGACCCGCTGGCGCTCGAACAACCCGGGCGGCTGCTGGGACTGCTGCGGGACCATGGCAATGTCCGCCACATCTTCTTCGGCCATGTCCATCGCGACATCGCCGGCACGGTCGCTGGCATTCCGTTCTCGGCGCAGCGCGGCCTGCACGCCCGGTTCGAGCTTGCGCTTGACCGATCGAGCGAGACCGTCGAGCAGGCGCCGCCCTCCTATGCGGTCATCCTCATCGACAGCGCCAACCAGCGCGTGGTCGTGCATGGCTGCGATTTTCTCGAGCGGTGGCCGATCTATTCAGCCGAGACCGGCGCGCTCGTCTTGCCGGGCATTGCACCGGAGATGGACTGAGGCCGCATCTTGATCCGTGTTGGCGCCGGTCAGGCGAACACGTGCGCCTTGCCCGACACGGTGAGCCGCACGATCTCGCCGACCGCCGGTGCGTCCATGCCGGATTTGCGCAGGATCAGCGGCGTGTTGCCGATGGCGGCGGCGTCCGGCGGATCGAAATTGTTGAGGAGCCGCACCGCGATCGTGCATGTCGAGCCGGCGAATTCGGATTCCGTCACCTCGCCGAACAGCATGTCAGGGGTGCCCGACATGCCCTCGCGCGATGTCCGTTTCAGCGCGATCTGCTCCGGCCGCAGCATGATGCGGGCGACATCGCGGCTGTCCGGCGAGTCGACCGCGATGCGGCCCAGCGGCGAGCTGGCGAAGCCACCCGATATCCTGGCCGGCAGGATGATGGCGTCGCCGAGGAACTCGGCGATCATCCTGTCCTTCGGCCGGAGATACAGTTCGCGCGGCGTGCCGACCTGCGAGAATTTTCCGTCGCGCATAACCGCCACCTGGGCAGCGAAGGACAGCGCCTCGGCCTGGTCGTGCGTCACCAGGATGGTGGTGATGCCGGCGGCCTCCAGCAGTTCGGCCACCGCCTTGCGCATCGAGGCGCGCAGGCCGGTGTCGAGCGCCGAGAACGGCTCGTCGAGCAGCATCAGCCTGGGCTTCATCGCCATGGCGCGGGCGAGCGCCACGCGCTGCTGCTGGCCGCCGGAAAGCTCGTGAGGGCGGCGCTTGAGGATCGCCTTGTCCAGCCCGACGATATAGGCGAGCTCGACGATGCGCTCGGCGCGCTTGTCCTCGCTACGGCCCATGCCGAAACCGATATTGTCGGATATGCTCAGATGTGGAAACAGGGCGCCGTCCTGCGCCACCACGCCGATGCCGCGGCGATGTGCCGGAACGGCAACGCCGCCATTGGCCAGCACCTCGCCGTCGAGCACGATGCGGCCCTGGTCGGGCGCCTCGAAGCCGGCGATCAGCCGCAGCAATGTCGTCTTGCCGCAACCCGAGGGTCCGACGATCGCCGTGCGGCTGCCACTGGCGACGCTGAGGTCGACGCCGGCCAGCGCGGCGACCGGGCCGTAATGCTTGTGCAGATCGCGGAGTTCAAGAAAGCTCATCGTCCGGCCATCCGTTTCGACTGGACATAGAGCAGCCAGGTCAGCGGCAACGACATCGCCACCATGATGAAGGCGTAGGGGGCGGCCGAGGCATAATCGATCTCGCCGCTGTAGGACCAGAACGCCATCGCGAGCGTGCGGGTGCCGTTCGGCGCCAGCATCTGGGTCGCGGTCAGTTCGTTCATGATGCCGAGCGCCACAAGGGCCATGCCGGCCGCCGCACCCGGCGCCGACAGGCGGATCGTCGTCGACCACAGCGCGTTGAGTGGACGCCGGCCGAGGCTGGACGCGGCGCGCTCGAGCTCGACCGGTGCCTGGGCGATCGACGCCCGCAGGCTGACCAGGGCACGTGGCAGGAACATCAGGGCATAGGCGACCAGGATGGTGAACAGGGTTTGATAGAGCGGCAGGGCGATACGCACGGTTATGGTGACCAGAGCCAATGCAATGACCACACCCGGCAGCGAGCCGACGATGTAGTTGCAACCTTCGAGCAGGCGCTGCAATGGCCCCGGCGCGCGGATCGATATCCAGGCCATCGGCATGGCGGCGACGGTGGCAAGCACAGCGCCGGCAAGCGACAGGAACAGCGTCTGGCCGAGAGCCAATCCGATCTCGTCGAGCCGCCAGACATCGGTGCCGCCGGCGAGCAGCCAGCGGCCGATGGTCACGAACGGCACGCCGAGCGCCAGCAGCGTGACGACCGCAAGCAAGGCCAGGCTGGGGATGGTGGCATGGCCAAGGCGCGTCCGTTGCTGATGCCGCGCCGCGCCGGACCCGACACGGGCATAGCGCTCCTCGCCGCGCACCAGCACTTCGAGGCCCAGAAGCACGAAACAGCATGTCACCAGGACACCGGCCAGCATGTTGGCGGCCGGCCCATTGAAGGTCGACTGGAACTGATCGACGATCGCGGTGGTGAAGGTATCGAAGCGGATGAAGACATAAAGGCCGTATTCGGCCAGCAGATGCAGCCCAACCAGCAGCGAGCCGCCGCAGATGGCGAGCCTGAGCTGCGGCAACACCACGCGCCGGAAGACGCGCAAGGGTCCAAGGCCAAGTGCCGCAGCCGCGTCCTCGAGGGCGGGATCGAGCCGGCGCAGCGCCGCCGACACCGGCAGATAGAGGAACGGGAAATAGGCGATCACGGACACCAGCACGCCGGCCCAAAGGCCGTGCAGACCGGGCACCATGGTGATCCAGGCGTAGCTGTGCACGAAAGCGGGAATGGCGAGCGGCGCCACGCACAGCCAGGCCCAGAACCGGGCGCCGGGCAGGTCGCTGCGCTCGGTCAGCCAGGCGAGCGCCACCGACAGGACGATGGCGATCGGCACGGCCAACAGCACCAGCAGGCCGGTGTTGACAAGCAGCTCGCCGACACGCGGCCGGAAGACCAGCGCCGAGACGGTCTCCCAGCCCGTTTGCACCGCGGTCCATATGATGAAGGCGAGCGGCAGCAGCGCCAGCAGGGAGACGAAGATGGCGGCGGCAACGAGCCAGCGCGCCGCGCGTCGCCGCGCCTTTCGGCGCACCTTCGGCGGCAGGCCCGGGCGCGCGAAATCGACTGCCGACTGCATCGGCTCAGGCGCCGTTCGGTTGCGGCGCGGCGGCGGCAATCATGGGACCATGGTCGCGGTCAGGAACGCAGCGTGTCGTCATGGACGAATGCATCTCGAAAACAAAACGCTCCCGCGGAAGGCAAAGTCCCGCGGGAGCACGGTCGGTTGCCCTTATTAGGACGAACGACAACTAAAGCAAGCCGGCTGCCGTCATCAGGTCGGTGACCTTCTTGGAGTTCAGCGTCGCGGCGTCGACCTTCGGCGCCTGCAGGTCAACCAGCGGCACCAGCTTGGGATTGGACTCCGCGCCCTTGCCGACCGCGTATTCGAAGGAGGTTCCGTTCTTCAGCACGTCCTGGCCGCCCTTGCCGGTCACCCATTTCAGGAAAGCCTGGGCTTCCTTCGGATGCTTGCTCGAGGCGAGCACGCCGCCACCCGAGACCGAGACGAAAGCGCCCGGATCCTGGTTCTTGAAATAGTGCAGCGCGACGTTCTTGCTGTTCTCGCCGGTCTTGGCCTGATCGCCGAAATAGTAATAGTGGTAGATCACGCCGCCTTCGATCTCGCCGGCGTTGACCGCCTTCATCACGGTGCTGTTGCCCTTATAGGCGGTGAAGTTCGCCTTCATCGCCTTCAGCCAGTCCGCCGTGGCGGCCTCGCCCTTGAGCTGCAGCAATGCGCTGACGATGGCCTGGAAATCGGCGCCCGAGGGCGACGCCGCCCAACGGCCCTTCCAGCTCGGGTCGGCAAGGTCGAGCAGCGATTTGGGCAACTGGTCGGCCTTGAGCTTGGTGGTGTTGTAGGCAAACACGGTGCTGCGCGCGGCTACACCCACCCATTTGCCGCTGGCCGCCTGATAGTCCTGCGGGACCTGGGCCAGCGTGTCGGCGTCGACTGGCGCGAACAGGCCGGCATTCTCGACCAGCACCATGGCCGGCGAATTCTCCGTCAGGAACACGTCGGCGGGCGAGGCGGTGCCTTCGGCGACGATCTGGTTGGAGAAATCGCTGTCGCCGCCATTGCGCAAGGTGACCTTGATGCCGGTCTCCTTGGTGAACCCTGCGGCCCATTCCTTGGCCAGGCTTTCGTGCTGGGCGTTGTAGACGATGATGCCGGCATCTTCGGCCATCGCCGGACCGGCGGCCAGGCCGATTGCAAGCGCGGTGGCACCGGCAAGCGCGCAAAGGGTGTATTTCATGGCGTCATCCTCGATCTCGTTGGTCTTGGCACGCTGCACCTACCTATACCTGACATCGGTAGTCAACATTGTCGATCTGCTTCAATCGGTCGCTGAGCCGCGAAGGCTGGTTCCGAAAGGGACAATTCCACGTGATGGAGGGCCGGGTCGGCCCTTTTTTCCCGAGATGTATTCACAAGCCTGTAAGGCGACCCGCTGCGCGGCCGGACCTCAGGACCCGCAAACTTTCGTGACTTGCCCGTAGTTTGGCTTGGACATTATTTCGCCGGCCACGTAACAAATCAGTGCCGAAGCGCGAAAATCGGGGAGTGAACTCTTGTGAGCGGCAAGGACGAGGCCGAGCTTTCCCGGCTGTTGCGGGCCGCGATCGCGGGAGATGAAAGGGCCTACGCCGACTTTCTGCACCGGATCGCCGCGCTGGTGCGCGGTTTTGTCAGGCGCAAGATCGTGCAGGGCGGGGTCGATCCTGAGGATGTCGTGCAGGAAACCTTGCTGGCCATTCATGTGAAAAGGCATACCTGGCGCCAGGACGCGCCGGTATTGCCTTGGGTCTATGCGATCGCCCGCTTCAAGCTGATCGATGCATTCCGGCGGCGCGGACGGCGCATCGAGATCGATGTCGACGACATCGCCGAGACATTCGCCGAGCCGGAAACCGAGACCGTCAGCGAACGCGACATCAACCGGGCCTTGGGCGGACTGCCGCCGGCACAGCGTTCCGTGGTCTCGGCCATATCCGTGGAGGGCCGCTCGATCGGTGAGACGGCGGCGAAGTTCGGCATCAGCGAGACGGCGGTGCGCGTGTCGCTGCATCGAGGGCTTGCCGCGATAGCCAAGAGATTTGGGCAGGGGCGGTTCGGGCGGGAATGACATGAGGACTGACGATCTCATCAAGGCGCTGGACGCCGATGCTGGCAGCAAGGCGATGCCGTTGCGCTCGGCGTGGTGGCTGGCCGCCGGTGCGGCCATTGTCATCGCGGCAGTCGTTTTCCTGCTCACGATCGGTCCGCGTCCCGACTTCATGGCGGCCGCGCACACGGTGCGCTTTTTGTCCAAATTCGTTTTCACCATCGTGCTGGCCATCAGCGCCTTTGCCCTGATCCGCGCCCTGTCGACGCCGGGTGCCGCAACAGGCCGGGCCATGGCCGGGATGATTGCCGCGCCGCTGCTGGTGGCCGTGGCGGTGGGCCTGGAGCTCTTCATGGTGCCAGAGGCGCTGTGGGGCACGCGCATGGTCGGTTCCAACATGATGATCTGCATGGGCTTCATTCCGCTGATCGGGATCGGCCCGCTAGCGATCTTCCTATGGATGCTGCGTTACGGCGCGCCGACGCGGCCCGTGCTTGCCGGCACGGTCGCGGGCCTGCTCGCCGGGGGGCTGGCCGCGACCTTCTATGCCGCGCACTGTTTCGACGATTCGCCGCTTTTCGTTGCCACCTGGTATACGATCGCGATCGCGGCGCTCGCCTTGCTTGGCGCGCTCGGCGGACGGTTTTTCGTGCGCTGGTAACACGATACCGCGTCCCGGCCGATGCATACCGATCCTTAATCATGCCGGCAATTGTTTGCCGGTTTCCCATGCCGACAGTACCCCAGACGCAACCTTTCCTTAAAATCGATCCTTCAAGGTTTTCATGGGAAAAAAGCGATTGCCCACGGGGGTGGCACGGACGTGACATTGCGAGGAACCATCGGGTCGGGATACTACAAGCAGGCAGCGCTGGCGCTGCTTGTGGCCGGCGTTGCCATGGTGGCGGCCTCGATCGTGCTCGCGAGGCTGAGCCTCGATGCGGAGGCGCTCAAGCTCTCCCTGCAAGTATCGGTGGCGGTGGCGGTCGGCGCGCTTTTCCTCGCCGGCCTGTTCATCCGCCGCATCTCCGACGACCGGCGGCAGATCGCGGAGAGCGAGCAGCGGTTCCGCCGGGCCATGGAGGATTCGGCGATCGGCATCGCGGTCGTCGGGTTGGACGGGCGCATTATCGAGGCCAATCCGGCTTTCGCGGCCATGCTTGGCTACAGCCGCGAGGAGATCGAGGCGCTGACCTTCTTCCAGATCACGCATCCCGACGACCTGCAGATCGGGCGCGAAACGATGGACGGACTGAAGGCGGGCACCGTCCATGCCTTCCAGTTCGAGAAGCGCTACCTCAAGAAGGACGGCACACCCATCTGGGCTCATCTTGCCGGCTCCGTCATTCGCGACGAGACAAGCGGGCGGCCGCTCTATCTCGTCTCGCAGATCGAGGACATCGACGCGCGCAAGCAGGCCGAGGCGCACATTGCCGAGGCCGAAACGCGCTGGAATTTCGCGCTGGCCGGCGCCGGTCAAGGTGTCTGGGACCTCGACACGCGCAAGGGCGGCACGACCTACTCCTCGACCTGGGTCAAGATGCTCGGCTATGCCGACGGCGAACTCGATGGCGACCCCGACCATTGGCTGACGATGATCCATCCCGACGATCGCGAGGCCGTTGCCACGGCGGATCGGGCGCATCTCGACGGCAACACGGAATTCTTCGAAGCCGAGTTCAGGATGCGTCACAAGGACGGCCACTGGGTGTGGATCCTCGACCGCGGCAAAGCCATCGAACGCGACGCGGCCGGGCGTTTGACCAGGGCCATCGGCAGCTTGACCGACATCACCCGGCGCAAGGAGGCCGAAGAGCGCCTGACGGTGTCGGCGGCAATGCTGGCCGACGAGAAGGAACGGCTCAGGGTGACGCTGCAGTCCATCGGCGATGCGGTCATCTGCACCGATGCCGCAAATCGCGTCACCTTCATGAACCCGGTCGCCGAGAAGCTGACCGGCGTTTCCGGCGACGAGGCGCTCGGCAAGACGCTCGGCCATGTCTATTGGGCGGTCGACGAGGAGACGGGGCAGAGGATCGGCGTGGCCCGGCCCGCGATCGGAGCAGCGCCCTCCGACCAGAACAGCCGGGCCGTGCTCATCCGGCGCGACGACACGCGCTGCAGCATCCGCCAGGTGGTGTCGCCGATCATCAACGAGCGCAGCGAATTCTGCGGGCTGGTCATCGTCTTCCAGGATTTCACGGATGCGCGCGCCCTGCAGCGGCAGCTTGCCCATGCCGCCGCGCATGACGCGCTGACCGGCCTTGCTAATCGTTCGAGCTTCATCCGCACCATGGAGGAACTTGTCGATCAGGCCCGCAAGGACACCGCGGCGGCTGGAGGCGGCAGGCATCAGTTCATGTTCATCGACCTGGACCACTTCAAACTGGTCAACGACACCGGCGGTCACGCCGCCGGAGACGCCTTGCTGAAGCGGGTCGCCGAGGCCGTTCGCGGCGTGCTCGGTCCCGAAGATATCGTGGCGCGGCTGGGTGGCGACGAATTCGCCGTCATCCTGAAATCGGCTTCGACCGCTGGCGCCGGGATCGCGGCGCGCTCGATCATCGATGCGATAGCCGGCCTGGATTTCACTTGGGATGATCGGCCGCACGCGATCGGCGCAAGCATCGGGCTTACCGCGATCTGCGCCGATTGCGGCGAAGTCGACGAGATCATCGCAAGGGCCGACGCCGCTTGCTATGCGGCCAAGGCGGCCGGTCGCGGATGTGTTTCCGTGGCGCTGGACGACAAGATCACCGACGACAGGTCGGAACCATCCAAGCCGCTCGCCGCGGCATCCTGAACGGCTGACGCGTCACACTTTTTCCTGGAATTGCGTCAGCGCGTCGGAACGGGGTGCTCGCCGCGATAGTCATAGAAGCCGCGTCCGGTCTTGCGGCCGAGCCAGCCGGCCTCGACATATTTGACCAGCAGCGGGCAGGGGCGATATTTCGAGTCCGACAGGCCGTCATGCAGCACCTGCATGATCGACAGGCAGGTGTCGAGACCAATGAAATCGGCCAGCTGCAGCGGTCCCATCGGGTGGTTGGCGCCGAGCCGCATGGCGGTGTCGATGGCATCGACCGAGCCGACACCTTCATAGAGCGTGTAGATGGCCTCATTGATCATCGGCAGCAGGATACGGTTGACGATGAAGGCCGGGAAATCCTCCGAGACTGTGATCGTCTTGTCGAGCTGCTTCACATAGGTCTTCGCCGCCTCGAACGTCTGGTCCTCGGTGGCGATGCCGCGCACCAGTTCGACCAGCTTCATCAGCGGGACCGGATTCATGAAATGTATGCCGATGAAGCGTTCCGGCCTGTCGGTCTGCGCGGCGAGCCGCGTGATCGAGATCGACGAGGTGTTGGTCGCCAGGATGGCTTCGGGATTGAGCTGCGGGCAGAGCTGGGCGTAGATCTTGCGCTTGACCGTCTCGTCCTCTGTGGCCGCCTCGATCACCAGGTCGGCGCCGGCCAGATCGGCCATCGCCGGTGCGGACGCAATGCGCGCCATCGCCTGGTTGCGCAGCTTCTCGTCGAGCTTGCCGGACCCCACCTGGCGGGCCATGTTGCCGCTGATGGTGGCGATGCCCTTCTCGATGCGGTCGGGCGAAATATCGTAGATCAGCACCTTATAGCCCGACAGCGCGGAGACATGGGCGATGCCGCCGCCCATCTGGCCTGCGCCGATGATGCCGATCGTCTCGATCTTGCTCATTACACCGATCCCGTCCAAAGGCCTTTGTGGCCTGCTTTTTGTGCGGTGCAAACTAAAAGGGCGGGGCGACTTCGTCTACCCCACCCCTGGTATTTAATACGCTTTGCCAGAGAGCGTCAAAGCGCCTTCTGCAACTCCGGCAGCACGACGAAGAGATCGCCGACGAGACCGTAGTCGGCAACCTGGAAGATCGGCGCCTCCTCGTCCTTGTTGATGGCGACGATGACCTTGGAATCCTTCATGCCGGCAAGGTGCTGGATGGCGCCGGAAATGCCGACCGCGATATAGAGATCGGGGGCGACGACCTTGCCGGTCTGGCCGACCTGCCAGTCGTTCGGCGCATAGCCGGCGTCGACGGCGGCGCGGGACGCACCGACGGCGGCACCGAGCTTGTCGGCGACCGGCAGGATGACCTCCTGGAACTTCTCCGAGGAGCCGAGCGCACGGCCCCCCGAGATGATGATCTTGGCCGAGGTCAGTTCCGGGCGGTCGGTCTCCGACAGCTTGTTTTCGACAAAGGAGGACAGACCGGGGTTGGCCGCGGCCTTCACCGTCTCGACCGCTGCCGAGCCGCCTTCGGGCGCCGCCTGGAAGGAGGCCGTGCGCACGGTGATGACCTTCTTGGCGTCGGTCGACTGCACCGTCTGGATGGCGTTGCCGGCATAGATCGGGCGCTTGAAGGTATCAGGCGAAACCACTTCGATGATCTCGGACACTTGCGCGACATCGAGCAGCGCCGCCACGCGCGGCGCGACGTTCTTGCCCGACGAGGTCGCCGGCGCGATGATGGTGTCGTAGCTGCCAGCCAGCGACACGACCAGTGCCGCCGTCGGCTCGGCGAGGCGCTCGGCGAGTTCGTCGGCCTCGGCGAGCAGCACCTTGCTCACGCCCTTGAGCTTGGCGGCGGCGTCAGCGGCGCCCTTGGCGCCCTTGCCGGCCACCAGCACATGCACGTCCGAGCCGATCTGCAGGGCCGCCGAAAGGGCCTTGGCGGTCTGGTCGGAAAGGGTGGCGTTGTCGTGTTCGGCGATGAGGAGAATGGTCATATTATCTGTTCCTTCCGATCTCAGAGCACGCCGGCTTCGTTCTTCAGCTTGTCGACCAGTTCGGCGACGCTCTTGACCTTGACGCCCGCCTTGCGGCCGCTGGGCTCCTCGGTCTTGATGACCTTGAGGCGCGGCTTGACGTCGGCGCCGTAATCGGCCGGGCTCTTCTCGTCGAGCGGCTTCTTCTTGGCCTTCATGATGTTGGGCAGCGAAGCATAGCGCGGCTGGTTGAGGCGAAGATCGGCGGTGACGATCGCCGGCATCTTCAGTTCCACCGTCTGCAGGCCGCCGTCGACCTCGCGCGTCACCTTGGCCTTGTCGCCGTCGAGCACGACCTTGGAGGCGAAGGTGCCCTGCGCCCACCCCAGAAGTGCGGCCAGCATCTGGCCGGTCTGATTGCTGTCGTCGTCGATCGCCTGCTTGCCGAGAATGACCAGTCCGGGCTGCTCGGCCTCGACCACGCCCTTCAGCACCTTGGCGACACCGAGCGGCTCGGTCTGTTCGTCGGTCTTGACCAGGATGGCGCGGTCGGCGCCCATGGCGAGCGCGGTGCGCAAGGTTTCCTGCGCCTGCTGCGGTCCGATAGAAACGACGATGATCTCTTCGGCCTTGCCGGCTTCCTTCAGCCGGATCGCCTCTTCGACCGCGATCTCGTCGAACGGGTTCATCGCCATCTTGACGTTGGCGAGTTCGACCGCCGAACCGTCAGCCTTCACGCGAACCTTCACATTCGCATCCACAACCCGCTTCACGGGCACAAGGATCTTCATTTGCCTGTCACCTCTTCACGCTAGTTGGGCGCGCTATAACAGCCTGCGCCCCTTCTGAGTTGTCGAAAGCCGACATTCCTGACTGAATTCCGGCCAGACGGAATTCTGGCCGGATGGAAATTCTGTTCTTTGCCCGCCCTAGGCTGCTCCTCAGCCGCCTTGGGCTGCGGCGGAGACGTTTCCGTAGTTGCGGCAATCCTTGACGTCAATACGCCTCAAGCGGCTCAAATCGGTTCAGTTCGGGCCGGAAGGGTTTCCCCGGCCCCAGCGCGTCGTCGCGGCGGGCGGCTCGGGCGTTGCCGGCTGGGCCGCAAGCGGCGGCGGCTCGGGAGCGGCGGCCGGGATATCCTCGTCGGCGCCTGCAAACAGCGGCACGCCACGGCTGCGCAGGACAAGCACCAGCACGGCTCCGGCGATGATGCCGCCGATGTGGCAGGCCCAGGAAACCTGGTCCTCGCCACCGGCGGCGAACATGACGATCTGGAATAGCACCCACAGGACAAGCGGGATGAAGGCCGGAATACGCAAGGGAATACGGGCAAAGGCCAGCACCCAGACCTTCACCCTGGGATAAAGGATGAGATAGGCGACGACCACGCCGGCGATGGCGCCGGACGCGCCGATCAGCGGCACTTGGGAGTCCCATGCGACCAGCCCCTGGAAGGCGGCCCCTGCGATGGCGCACAGGAGATAGAAGATCAGGTAGCGGATATGGCCGAGCGCGTCCTCGACATTGTCGCCGAACACCCACAGGAACAGCATGTTGCCGCCGAGGTGGAAGATGTCGGCGTGCAGGAAGGAGTAGGTGAGATAGCTCAGGCTTTCAGGGATGACGATGAAGCGGGGATCGAGTTCCGCCGTGTTGTGGACGACGGACGGGATGAAGCCGAGGCCGAGCACGGCGGCGTTGGTGAAGTTCTCGCCGCCGAGTGCGGTGGCGCAATAAACCAGCGCGTTGGCCACGATCAGGCCGATCGTCACATATTGCAGCCGGATGTGGCGCAGCCTGTTGGTGTCGTAAAGCGGGATGAACATGCGTGTCTGGTCCCCTTCCGCTTTTCGATCGGTTCAGCGGTTCTTGCCGGGAACCCATAGCACGTCGGCATTTCCGTTGTCATTGACCGCGCGGGCGGCGACAAACAGGAAATCCGAGACGCGATTGATGTATTTCAGCCCGTCGCCATTGACGTGTTCCGCCGGATCCTGGGCGAGCGCCACCATCAGCCGCTCGGCCCGCCGCGCCACCGTACGGGCGAGATGCAGGGCCGCCGCCGCCGGCGTGCCGCCGTTCAGCACGAAGGATTTGAGCGGCTGCAGGTCCTTGTTGAGGAGGTCGATATCCTTCTCGACACGGTCGGTCTGCGCGGCGGTGATCCGCAAGGGCTCATAGCCGAGCGGCTTGCCGTCGTCGGGCACCGCCAGGTCGGCGCCGAGGTCGAAGAAGTCGTTCTGGATGCGCGAAAGCATGGCATCGATCGCCGGGTGGGTCCGCGCCGTGTGCACGCGCGCCATGCCAATGCAGGCATTGGCTTCGTCGACCGTGCCGTAGGCATCCACCCGCAGATCGGATTTCAGCCGCCTTTCGCCGGTGCCGAGGCCCGTTGTGCCGTCATCGCCGGTGCGGGTGTAGATCTTGTTGAGCTTGACCACATCGCCTCCCGAACGACGTCATTTACGGGTGAAATACACCGCCAGCAGGATCAGCAACAGCGCCACGGCCTGCAGCATGACGCGCGCCTGCATCAGCTTGTTCGATGTGACGCCGGAACCGCCGCGCATCATGTTGATGAGGCCGCGAACCAGCACGATTGCCACGGCGACCATGACCAGAATGGCGAGGATGTTGAAGACGGTTGCCATATTGCGTTCCAGTTGTTTCGGGTTAGGCGCGTTTGGCCATCAGGCGGTAGAGCATCGATGCCGGCAGCAAGCGCTTGAGCGCCGCGCCGATCCTGGCCGGCACTGTTACCACATAGTGCGGACGCGGGCGCCGCGACAGAAGTGCATGGCGTAGAACCTTGTAGACCACTTCCGGCCCGGGTTTCAGCGCCGACTGGCTGCCGCCGGCGCGCAGCCGCTCCAACTGTGCCGCGTAGTCCACGCGATGCACGGAATTCTCGAGGTCGATGTTTTTCAGGAACCAGGGCAGCCCGTTGCTGGCGATCTTCGATTTCACCGGCCCCGGCTCGATCAGCGAAACATGGACGCCGCTGCCTTCCAGTTCCTGGCCCTGGCAGAGCATCAGGGCCTCGAGCGCATGCTTCGATGCCGAATAGGCGCCGCGAAAGCGCACCGGCACCAGGCCAAGGATCGACGAGCAATGGACGATGCGGCCGTGGCCCTGGCGGCGCATCACCGGTACCAGACGGCGGGTCAGATCATGCCAGCCGAAGAAGTTGACCTCGAACTGCTGCTTGAGGGCCGCCACCGACAGATCCTCGACGGCGCCGGCCTGCGCGTAGGCGCCGTTGTTGAAGAGCGCGTCCAGCCTTCCGCCGGTGCGTTCGAGCACTGAAGTCACCAGGGCGGCGATCGAGTCCGGTTCGCTGTAGTCGAGATGGAAGGCCTCGATGCCGTCGGTTTCGAGAGCGGCGATGTCTTCGGGTTTTCGCGCCGTCGCGAACACCCGCCAGCCCTCGGTCTTCAATGCGCGTGCGCAATGAGCGCCTATGCCGGACGACGCACCAGTGACGATGATGGTGCGCAACTCTGTTGCGGGCGAATTCGTGGTTTGACGAAGGGTTGCCATTTGCCGCATTCACTTCCCATATTCGCGGCGTCGAGACAATCGAAGGGAGCGCGCGTTCTTGCTGCGGAATATTGTCGCCCTGCGCCGCGTGCTCTACGACGCGATCGGCCATTTCAACACCGATGACGGCTGGGCGATGGCCAGCCATCTGGCGATCACCTCGCTGATGGCGCTGTTTCCGTTCCTGATCTTCGCCACCACGCTGGGCAGCTTTCTCGGCGCCCAGGCCTTTGCCGACACGGCCGTGCATCTGGTCTTCGACACCTGGCCGGATCAGATCGCCAAGCCGATCGCGCATGAGGTGCTGAACGTGCTGACCGTCAGGCGCACCGACCTGTTGACCTACGGCGTGCTGCTGGCGGCGTATTTCGCGTCGAACGGCATCGAGGCGCTGCGCACGTCGCTCAACCGGGCCTACCGCGTCACGGAGACGCGCGGCATCATCTATCGCCGGGTGCAGAGCATCTTCTTCGTGCTGATCGCCACCGCCGGGTTCCTGGCGATCAGCGTGCTCCTGGTGTTCGCGCCGCTGCTGGCGCGGCTGGCGGAAGCCCATTTCGAGTGGATCAAGCCCTATACCGGCACGATCACGCTGTGGCGCTACGTCATCGCCTCAGCCGTCATCATCGGCGGCTTGTTTGCCGTCCACTACTGGCTGCCGGCCGGCAAGCGCCGCTTCGTCTCGCTGGTGCCCGGCATCATCTTCACACTCGCGGCATGGCTTATCGGCTCGACCATATTCGCCACCTATCTCGACCATTTCTCGTCCTATGTGACGACCTATGCCGGTCTCGCCTCGATCATGATCGCGGTGGTTTTCCTCTACATCGTCTCGGCGATCTTCATCCTCGGTGGCGAGCTCAATGCCGCGATCAGCCGCTATCTGGAGGCACGTGCGCGGGTGGGATGAGGGGCCGAATTGGAAGAACTGGAGAATTGAGGAACTGAAGAATTGGAGAAGAAGTAGACAGCGCCAGATATGGCCGATTTTTCCTCAATTCCTCAATTCCTCAATTCCTCAATTCCTCAATTCCTCAATTCCTCAATTCCTCAATTCCACAGTTCTTCCCTTCGCCTGCCGAGCCGTTGCCAGGCCGACGCCGAAGGTCGTGATCGCCATGCCGACGATCTGCAGGGCGTTGAGCTGCTCGTCGAAAAGTGCCCAGGCGATGATCGCCGTCACCGCCGGCACCAGGTAGAACAGCGAGGCGACTTTCGACATCTCGCCGTCGCGGATCATCACCATCAGCAGAAAGATAGCGCCGAGCGACAGCACCAGCACCAGCCAGGCCATGGCGAAGATCAGTTCGCCATTGATGATAACGGTATGGGTTTCGAAGGCGAGCGCGGCCAGGATCATCAGGCAAGCACCGCCGACATATTGCCACATGGTGGCTGCGACAAGGTCGCCGCCGGAAGCGAAACGCTTCTGCCAGATGGTGCCGGCGCTCATGCCGAGCACCGAGACCAGCGAGGCGATCAATGTCGCCGCCGTCACCCCGCCACCAAGCGCGCCGAGCTTGGGCCACAGCACGATAACGATGCCGATCAAGCCGATGCCAAGGCCAAGCCAGTGGCGCGGCAGGATGGCCTCGCCGAGGAACTTGCCGGCAAGCACGGCCGTGATCAGCGGCTGCAGGCCGACGATCAAGGCTGAAAAGCCGGCCGGCATGCCCCTGTGGATGGCCCAGAAGACGGCGCCGAGGTAGACGCCATGCATCAGCACGCCGGCGCCGGTGGCGTGCAATGCCTGCTTGCGGGTGGCTCGTTTCGAGCCCAGCACAAGCGTCAGGATGGCCAGCAGGATCGCGGCTATCACGAACCGTGCGGCAAGGAAGGTGAACGGTTCGGCCCATGGCATGGCGTAGCGGGCGCCGATGAAGCCGGTCGCCCACAAGACGACGAAGGTGGCGGGGATGAACCGCTTGATGCTGTGCATTTTTCCGGAGACCGCCACGCTGGTGAGAATTGACCGTGGCGCTGCTCTAATCCCGTTCAAGCCGGCGCGCAAAACGAAACGATTGATCCATGCATCACGGGAATTCAAGGGCATTGCGATTTTCCGAACCAGCCAGAGGTCAAAGCCCCACCATTCGCCTGATATCATCAGGCGATGCGCCCGCATCGCGCAGCTTGGCAAGGCCAGTGTCTCCAAGGCTCTTCGACAGTTTTCGCCCATCCGGCCCGAGGATGAGCCGGTGGTGGAAATAGGTGGGCTGCGGTAGCCCAAGAAGCTCCTGGAGCAGGCGCTGCACGCCTGTCGCGGAAAACAGGTCCTGGCCGCGCACGACATGGCTGACGCCTTGCAGGGCATCGTCCATGACGACGGCAAGATGATAGCTGGTGGGGATGTCGCGGCGCCCCACGATCACATCGCCCCAGTCCCGCGGGCGGGCGGCGACCGCGCGCGTCGCCGACAGCGTCTCGTCGGTGAATTCGGTCCATGCGAGATCCCTGCCGACACGCGCCATGGCCGCGTCGACATCGAGCCGCCAGGCGAAGGGCGCATTTTCGGCGATCCGCCGCTTGCGTTCCCTGGCCGGCAGCGCCTTGTCGGCCGGGGGGTAGAGTGGCACGCCGTCAGGGTCGCGCGGCCAGTCGCGCCCGCGCTTTTCGCTGTCGGTGATGAAGGCGCGGATCTCGCCACGGCTCATGAAAGCCGGATAGACGAGTTCCTCGCTCATCAGCCGGTCGAGCATCGTCCGGTACTCGGCAAAATGCCCGGACTGGCGGCGCACCGGCTCCTCCCAGCCGAGACCCAGCCATTTCAGATCGGCCAGCACGCCCGCCTCGAATTGCGGCGTGCAACGCGTCGTGTCGATGTCTTCGATGCGCAGCAGCAGGCGACCGTCATTCGCCTTTGCCAGCTTCTGGTTGAGCAGCGCCGAATAGGCATGACCAAGGTGCAGTTCGCCGTTGGGGCTGGGCGCGAAGCGGAATGTCAGGAGCGTCATGTCTCGAGCGGCAATCGGGTTGTGCGGCGGTTTTGGCAGTTGCTACCTTGCGGCACATTCGCGGACAAGGATACCATGCAACGCATCGCCACACTCGACGACATCGCCCGCGGGCTCGATGCGCTTTGCGAGATCGACCCGCGCCTGGACAAGGTGCGCGGCATGGCGGGCGAGGTGCCGCTCAGGCTTTCCGAACCTGGCTTCAGGAGCCTGGCCTCGATCATCGTCTCGCAGCAGGTGTCGCGCGCCAGTGCAGACGCGATCTTCGGCCGGCTGACCAGGCTTGTCGACCCGCTGACGCCACAGGCGATCTTGGCCGCCGGCGAGGACATGTTCCGCGAAGCCGGCTTGTCACGGCCCAAGCAGCGCGGCCTGATCGCGGTTGCCCAGGCCGTGGCCGACGGCCTCGACCTTCATCACCTCTGTTCGCTCGACGCGGTCGAGGCCATCACGGCGATGACGGCGGTGCCCGGCATTGGTCCCTGGACGGCGGAAGTCTATCTGTTGTTTGCCGCGGGTCACCCCGATATCTTCCCCGCGCGTGACGTCGCGCTCCAAACGGCGGTCGGTCATGCGCTCGGCATCGACCCGCGTCCACCCGAGAAAGCACTGATCGCATTGGCCGAATCATGGAGCCCGTGGCGAGGTGTCGCATCGCGGCTTTTCTGGTCCTATTATCGCGAAACCAGGGGGCGGGACGCCGCGCCGCCGGCCTGAATCTGCAAAAAAGCATAAAAATCATGCGTTTTTGACGCTTCGGCAACGCGACAATCCGCTTCACATCCCTGTCATGTCAGGCTTACAGTATCCCCGCCGTTCGGGTCTAGAACCAAGGAGGTAAACACGTGACGGTTGCCGTATCTCCGGATGGGCTTCCAGCACTGGTGCTGAATGCGGATTACCGTCCGCTCAGCTATTACCCATTGTCGCTCTGGTCCTGGCAGGACGCCATCAAGGCGGTGTTCCTCGACCGGGTGAACATCGTTGCCGAATACGAGCACGCGGTGTCGTCGCCGACCTTCTCGATGAAGCTGCCGAGCGTGGTCAGCCTGAAGGCCTATGTGAAGCCGTCCAGGCATCCGGCGTTCACGCGCTTCAACGTCTTCCTGCGCGACCGCTTCCAGTGCCAATATTGCGGCACGCCCGACGACCTGACCTTCGACCACGTCATCCCGCGCCATCGCGGCGGGGCGACGACATGGGAGAATGTGGTCGCCGCCTGTTCGCCCTGCAATTTGAGGAAGGGCGGCATGATGCCGGCGCAGGCCAAGATGTGGCCGCTGCAGAAGCCCTATCAGCCGACGGTGCATGATCTGCACAACAACGGCCGCCTGTTCCCGCCCAACCATCTGCATGAAAGCTGGATGGATTATCTATACTGGGACGTCGAATTGGAACCCTGAGATCGTTCGAGAATTCGGGAGGCTGGCCGCTCACTTATCAGCGGGTCGCGTTTGAGGACCGGCTTCCCCACTCCGTCGCTTCGCAGCGCCACCTCTCCCCCTCCGGAGGGAGAGGAAGGGAGCCTCCCGGCACACAAGCTTGCGCCCTTCCTCTACCCCGTCGATCGGGGGAGAGCGACTGTCTGGGGTGTCAAGTTGCATTTGCGAACTCGGCTCGCGCATCGCGTGCTTTTGCATTGAGGATGACGAGGAGTTTTCGGGCGAGTGCGATGCGGATGAGCATTTTGGACTTTCCGGCCTGTTGCAACCGCTGAGCGAACGCTTTGAGATGGGGATCGAACTTGGCCACGATGGCCGCGACGATGAAGAGGATGCCTCGCGGCCCGGCGCGTCCGCCGCGCACATGCCTGTTGCCGGCCCGCCTGCCGCTGTCATCTGCGATGGGGGCGAGGCCTGCCAGCTTAGCGATGGCTTTGTTGGAGATGAGGCCGATCTCAGGCAGTTCGGCCATCAGGCGGGCGACGGTGCGCCCGGCCACCCCCTTGAGCGAACGGAAGGCCCGCTCCAGCCTGGCCCACAGCGGATCGTCGTCGATCATCGAGGCAATCTCGCCTTCCAGCCGTCGTTGCTCGCGCTTGAGGAAGGCCAGCATGGCCTCGATGCTGGCGCATGTCTCGGCGTCGCGTGCGGCACTTCTGCGCTGCTTGTTGATGGTCGCATCGCCGACAACCTGGCAAAGCCGCGCAACCAGTGCGGCGAGCCGCTGCTGGGCAGCGCTCGGCGGTGGCGTGGGGACCGTCTTCTTGACTTCGCTGTAATGGGCGATGACAGCAGCGTCGATCCGGTCGGTCTTTTCCAGATAACCCATCGCCTCGGCGAAGCGACGCACGCTCTTGGCATTGACCACGCCGCACGGCATGCCATGCGCCCACAAAAGCATGAACCCCAGCCTCTCATAGCCGCCCGACGCCTCCATCACCGCCATTGCTGCGCCGTGGCCACGGCAGAACAGCCAAAGAGCTGCGATGCCCGTCGCGTCATTGGCGAAACGCTCTGCCGCACCGCCTGGCCAGACATGCGCGTCCAGCCAATCCTTCGAAACATCAACTCCACAAATGATCTTGTTCACGGTAACCTGCCTTGTGCGTACGGTTGGAACCAAGCGACTGTTCGGTCGTGCGTGACGAAGGCGAAGATCCCAAGCTCTCCCGCGGCTGTAACCTCAGGTGGTACGGGCGACTTCGCCAAGCCAAGGTCCGGGCGGCCGCCCGGACCTTGGCTCAATCGCTTCAATCCCACGAAATCGCTCTCGTGTAGATACAAGGTGGCGCTGCGAAGCAGCGACGGAGCGGGGGTCGACCTGCTCGGACGTCGAAAGCCGAGCCATGCAATTCAGCCTGCTGAATCTTCGCTCTAACTCTGCGTCGCGCCACTCACGCGAATAGGCTCAGTCGCGGGAAAGTGCGCCGCGGAAGGCGACGGCCGCGAGGACGAGGCTGGCGATGGCGTTCCAGCCGGCCAGCGACAGGCCCAGGATGCGCAGCGCGGCCTTGTCGCAGGAGGGCGGCACGAATTTGTCGAGCGCGTCGAGCACGCCCTTGCCGCCGGTGTCGACCGGTCCAGCGCCCGCCGTGCAGTCGGTCGGGCCCGCCCACCACTGCCATTCGACGCCGGAGTGGTAGACGCCGAGATAGAGGCCGTAGAGCATCAGCAGGCCGCCGATGCCCAGCAGGCCGCGCGTCAGCCATGCGGGTGCGCGCAGCATCGATGCAATCACCGCCAACACCATCAACGGCACGCCGATATAGTAGGGGGTGCGCTGCTCCAGGCAGAGATGGCAGGGGATGTAGCCGCCGATGTACTGGAAGGCGAGCGCCGAGCCGACGGTGGCGGCCATGGCGACAGCGAGAAACAGGGCGGTTCGCGTCCGCTGGCGTCCGGTATCGGCATTCATGATGGCTGTCATTGGGTCTTTCGTCCGCTGAATTCGTCCGGCTATTTCCTTGTCCGTGCCGTTGTCCCAAAGCCACTACACAGTTTTGGGCGACATGGATCAGAACGCGTATTTGACCAATATATAGAGCAAAATCAGGGCAGCCGCGCCGGCGCCAACGATCAATCCCAGGCGCTTCTCGATGAACTCCCTGATCGGCTCGCCATAGCGGCGCAGCAGCCAGGCAAGCAGCAGGAAACGAGCGCCTCGCGCCAAGATGGCCGAGACGATGAAGACCACAAGATTGATGTGAAGCGCCCCGGCCAGAATGGTGACCACCTTGATCGGCGGCAGGTGCGCAACACCGGACGTGACGAGCAGCACGAGCATCAGCCCGTACCCGGACGACTGCCACTTCTCGAACGTGGCAATGCCGCCGAAGTGCTCCAGGATCGGCCGTGCTATCGTGTCGTAGGCATAGTAGCCGATCAGCCAGCCGGCGATGCCGCCCAGCACGGACGCGGCAGTGGCGGTCAGCGCATAGCGATAGGCGCGTTCCGGCCGCGCCAACGCCATGGGCAGGAACAGTACGTCCGCCGGGATGAAGAACACCGAACTTTCGACGAAAGCGATGAAGGCCAGCCACCATTCGGCGGATTTGCGGGCCGCCAGGGACAAGGTCCATTCGTACAGTCCACGAAGCATCGGCACTCCTAATGCATGTCGCCCGCAAGGTGCGTATCGGTTTCGGGACAGAACAAGGACCCAAAGCGCAGGGCATCCATCCGTGTTCAGATGGGCATCGCTTTGACACGCCGCCTGTCTAGAAAGATTTTCCGCGCTGCACAATGGCAGCACACCCACGAAATCGGAAGGCGCAGTTTGGTCGCATCCAGGCGATCCCGAGATTTGGCCAGTTGACGAACAGGCCTCCGACCGTATAGTCCGCGCCCATCCAGGCCGTCCGGCCTGAGCCCCTATGGCGGAATTGGTAGACGCGCTCGACTCAAAATCGAGTTCCGCAAGGAGTGCTGGTTCGATCCCGGCTAGGGGCACCACCCTTCGCTCTTTGAGCTTCGGGTGGCAAGCCACCCTCTTGGAGCTTCGAAGCTCGATGGACGCGGGGATGTCCTCCGTAGCCTTGGCGAAGGAGGATCACCGACGCCGCAGCAGGCTCTTCATGCGGTTGCGCAGCAGGCGGGCCATGTTGCGGGTTTCACGGTAGAGATGCAGCTGCGAGGCGGCCTGGCGCGCCAGGCGGTCGGCGTCCGGCGTCAGTCCGATCACCAGCGTGCCGATCGGCTTGCGCTCGGTCCACAGCCGGCTCATCACCGGATGGTCCGGCACGGCGCAGGAATCGGTCATCATGATGTTGGGATCGTCGAGGTGCTGCTTCGTCACTTCGATCATCAACAGCGTGCCCGGCGAATAGGCGGCCAACGTCTCGTCATAGGCCGTCTTCCAGGTATAGGCGACGCCGGCTTCGACGAAGACGATCAGGCAGGCGATGGTGCGGCCGTCGAGCGTCAGCGAATGGATGCGGCACATGTCCTGCTCGGCGAGCCGATGCACGGCCTCGCGCGCGAAGGCGGCGCGGAAACGGTCGATCGCCATGGCGGTGCGCTCGCGGCCCTTCCAGCCGGACGCTTCCAGCGTCAGGAAGCTTTCGATGGCGTGGCGGATCTCTTCGGGGCCGCGCGCCACCACATGCTCCAGCTTGCCGAGGTCGCCGAGGCGCCGCTTCAGGCGGCGGAATTCGCGGTAATGGTGCGCGCGCAGCGAGGCCTTCAGATAGTCGTCGCCGTCGAGTTCGCTCTCCAGCGCGGGGCGCTGCGTCTGGCCGGTGGTGACCAGCATCAGGCCGCGTGTCTCGGCCACGGTGCCAAGCAGGCTCGCCACCGGACCGTCGAGCCTGATGTCGGGCAGGACGAAGACCTTCGGCAGCTTCAGGTGCGGGCGCGACAGCATCGCGAAGAAATCCTCGACCACGCCGACCGGATCGTCGCGGTCGATCAGCGGCGTGCCGAGCGGACCGAACGGGCTCGACCAGGTGCGCATGACCGGAACGCCAAGCGGCACCACCGGGCGTTCCACCGAGAACGGCACCAGGAGGCGCAGCCGGTTGCGGTATTCGTCGCCGTCGCGGATCACCGCCAGCCGCACCTCGCGATCCTCCAGCCGGGGCATGGCCGGAGCCAGGAAACGCGGGTTGAAGAAAACGTTCGGCTCGATCGTGCGGGCGCAGAGATAATCCAGTTCCTCGACCAGGTCGAAGCCGGCCGATGCCGGATAGATGGCGAGCTTGCGCTCGGGCCGGTTGTTGGCGAGGATTTCGATATGGGCAGGGTCGGCGTCGCGCGCCAGCCCGGCAAGGCCGGACACCATGGCGCCGGCCGTACCGCCACTGGTTTCCTCGAGCAGGGGGACTGCGGCCATCACGCGGCTCCTTTGACTGGCACGAAGATCGCCATGACGATGCCGAGCTTGCGCCAGACCGTGAAAGACAGCGCGCCGGCCTCGAAGATCATGGCGAAGGCGGTGGCCATCGCCGCGCCCCACAGGCCGAAGAGCGGGATGAGCACGACGTTGAGGCCGATGTTGAAGGCCAATGTCATGGCATAGACGGCGGCACAGATGTTCTGGTTGCCGCTCATGGTGAGCAGGCTCTCGCAAGGCCCGACGGCGGCGCGCGCCACGACGCCGAAGACGAGCAGGAACAAGAGCGGATAGCCCGATGTGAATTCGGGACCGAACAGCACCAGCATCGGTTCGCCCAGCGCCAGCACCAGCAGCGCCATCAGCAGCGAGGGCCAGAAGGTCCACGACACCGTCTCGCGGGCGAAGGCTGCAAGCTTTTCGGGCTCGCCATGGGTGAACTGCGCGTAGCGCTGGGCGACGCCGGCCTTGACCGCGAAATAGACGAAATGCACCAGCGCCAGCGTCTTGACCGTGGCGAAATAGACGGCGACGTCATTGGGATCCATATAGGCGCCGACCATCAGCACATCGGCGTTGGTGAGCAGGAAGAAGAAGCTCTCGACCAGGAAGATCGGCAGCGAGACGACGAACCATTGCGCGAAATGCACCTTCATCGGCCCAGCGGGGATCTTCCGCTCCATGCGCTGGGTGACGCCGATGAGTTGGGCGAGCGTGGTGACATAGGTGGCGGCGATCGAGGCGAAGATCGCTGTCTTGGCGTCGGGCGCGTAGCCGGCGAAAAGCATCAGCGCCATGAACAGCAGGATCAGCACGGGGCGTATCAGGTAGGTCGGCGACAGGGCGAACAGCGCCCATGAATTGGCCCGCGCCAGCCCTTGCAGCAGGTCCGACAGCGCGATCATCGGCAGGCAGATGACGCCCAGGACGAACGGTATCACGTAGTAGTTCTCGATCCATGGTGCGGCCAGCCAGACGCCCAGCGCGCCGAGCCCGGCGATGATCGTCGAGGCGATCAGCACGAACAGGCGGCTGGCGACGACGATGCCGCGCAGCTCATCCATCAGGCCGCGCTCGCGGTATTCGGGGATGAAGCGGATGACCGAGGTGTGGAAGCCGAGGCAGGCGAGGTTGCCGACGATGACCATCGTCACCCAGACGAGGACGAAGATGCCGTATTCGAACGAGCCCATCCAGCGCGCCATCAGCACCTGGCTGACGAAGGCGATGACGGCGCTGACGATGCGAATGGAGAAGGCGATAACCGACATGCGGCCGGCTTCGCCGCGCTCGTCGGCGGTGAACAGCACGGCATCGATGCGGTCGAGCAACGGCCCCATGCGCAGCGCCAAGCGCTGCGGCAAGAACCGCCCGGCAGTCGTGGCCGCGGAAAAGCGCACCCCGAATTTTCTCCGTTTTCCGCCTCTTTTTCAGGGTTGGGTGTAGCGGAGACACATTAAGAAAACGTGGGCGGGGAGCTTCCTTCGCTCGTTCGTGAGGAGAAGGTGCCGGCAGGCGGATGGGCAGCGCCAGCTTTCGCAGAATCGGGCTGATGTGGGCAGGGTGAGGGAAATTATCCCCGGACGAAATGGCTTCACGGGGACTGCGTGTGGCGCTGCCCCTCATCCGCCCTTCGGGCACCTTCTCCCCGTGGAACGGGGAGAAGGAAAGCGCAGCCTTAGACAAACGCTCCATGACAATGCTTGTACTTCTTCCCCGAGCCGCAGGGGCAGGCTTCGTTGCGGCCGACCTTGCCCCAGGTGGCCTGGTTGTTCGGGTCACGGTCCTCGGGGGCGACGATGGCGTTTTGCTCCTGGCGCACCAGGAGGGCGGTCTCGCCGTCGCCGAAATCATTCTCGCCGGTGGTGCCGTCGATATGGCTGCCGAACATGTCGGGGGCTTCCGGAGGCGGTGCTTCGGCGGCCTGGCGGACCAGTTCGACGCGCATCAGCTGCGCGGTGACGGCCTGGCGCAGATTGCCCAGCATCGCCTGGAACAGCTCGAAGGCCTCGCTCTTGTACTCCTGCAGCGGATCGCGCTGGGCGTAGCCTCGGAAGCCGACGACGGAGCGAAGGTGGTCGAGGTTGACGATGTGCTCGCGCCACAGATGGTCGAGCGTCTGCAGCACGACCGAACGCTCGACATAGTTCATCACCTCCGGGCCGAAGCGTTCGGCGCGTTCCTTGGCGGCGGCCTCGGCGGCCTGGGTGATGCGCTCGCGGATGTCGTCCTCGGCGATGCCTTCTTCCTTGGCCCAGTCCTCGATCGGCAGGTCGAGATTGAGGAATTCGGCGACCTCTGCCTTCAGGCCGGCGACATCCCACTGCTCGGCATAGGCGTTTTCGGGGATGGCCTTGGCGACGATTTCGTCGATGACGCCTTCGCGCATCTCGGCGATGGTTTCGGAGAGGCCTTCGCCGTCCATCAATTCGATGCGCTGCTCGAACACGACCTTGCGCTGGTCGTTGGAGACGTCGTCATACTTCAACAAGTTCTTGCGGATGTCGAAGTTGCGCGCCTCGACCTTCTTCTGCGCCTTTTCCAGCGCCTTGTTGATCCAGGGATGGATGATCGCCTCGTCTTCCTTGAGGCCGAGCTTCTGCAGCATGCCATCCATGCGCTCGGAGCCGAAGATGCGCATCAGGTCGTCCTGCAGCGACAGGAAGAATTTCGAGCGGCCGGGGTCGCCCTGGCGGCCTGAGCGGCCACGAAGCTGGTTGTCGATGCGGCGCGATTCATGGCGTTCGGTGGCCAGCACGTAAAGGCCGCCGGCGGCCAGCGCCTTCTCCTTCAGCCGCTCGACATCGGCGTTGATCTCTTTTTCCCGCGCCTCGCGCTCGGGGCCTTCAGGCATGTCGCCCAGTTCCTCGGCGATGCGCATCTCGGCATTGCCACCGAGCTTGATGTCGGTGCCGCGGCCGGCCATGTTGGTGGCGATGGTGATGGCGCCGGGCTTGCCGGCCTGGGCAACGATGGCCGCCTCGCGCTCATGGTGGCGGGCGTTCAGCACCTCGAAGTCCTTGAAGCCTTCCTTGCGCAGGCGCTCGGCCAGCTGCTCGGACTTCTCGATCGAGGTCGTGCCGACCAGCGTCGGCTGGCCCTTGGCACTGGCCTCGCGGATCTCCTTGACGATCGCCTTGTACTTCTCCTCGACCGTCCGGTAGACCTCGTCGTCCTCGTCTATGCGGATGACCGGCAGGTTGGTCGGGATCTCGGTGACTTCGAGGCCGTAGATGTTGCCGAATTCCTCGGCCTCGGTCAGCGCCGTGCCGGTCATGCCGGAAAGCTTCTTGTAGAGGCGGAAGTAGTTCTGGAAGGTGACTGAGGCCAGCGTCTGGTTCTCCGGCTGGATCGCCACATGCTCCTTGGCTTCCAGCGCCTGGTGCAGGCCTTCCGAATAGCGGCGGCCGGGCATCATGCGGCCGGTGAACTCGTCGATGATGACGATCTCGCCGTTGCGCACGATGTAGTCCTTGTCACGCTGGAACAGGCGGTGCGCCTTCAGCGCGTTGTTGACGTGGTGGACGATGGCGACGTTCTCGACGTCGTAGAGCGACTCGCCCTTCAAAAGGTCGGCGTCGCGCAGCAGGTTCTCCAGCTTCTCGGTGCCTTCCTCGGTGAAGATCGAGGTCTTCTGCTTCTCGTCGATCTCATAATCCTGCGGCTGCAGCTGGATGATGAAGGTGTCGATGGTGTTGTACATTTCCGAACGGTCCTCGAGCGGACCGGAAATGATCAGCGGCGTGCGCGCCTCGTCGACCAGGATCGAATCGACTTCGTCGACGATCGCGTAATTGTGACCGCGCTGCACCATCTGGGCGCGCTCGTATTTCATGTTGTCGCGCAGATAGTCGAAGCCGAGTTCGTTGTTGGTGGCATAGGTGACGTCGGACGCGTAGGCGACGCGGCGCTCTTCGTCCGACAGGCCGTGGACGATGACGCCGACCGAGAGGCCGAGGAATTTGTAGACCCGGCCCATCCATTCGGAGTCACGGGTGGCGAGATAGTCGTTGACGGTAACGACATGGACGCCATTGCCGGCGAGTGCGTTGAGGTAGACCGGCAGCGTCGCGACCAGCGTCTTGCCCTCGCCGGTGCGCATCTCGGCGATGCCGCCATTGTGCAGCACCATGCCGCCGATCAGCTGGACGTCGAAAGGGCGCATGCCGAGCACGCGGCGCGCCGCTTCGCGGGCGGTGGCGAAGGCCGGGACCAGAAGGTCGTCAAGGCTGGCGCCATTGGCGATATCCTGGCGGAACTTTGCCGTGCGGCCGGCAAGCTCGGCGTCGGAAAGAGCCCGCATCTCGTTTTCCATGGCGTTGATCGCCTCGACGCGGGGCCGGGTCGATTTGACCCGACGGTCGTTGGAGGAACCGAAAACCTTACGGGCGAGACCGCCGAGACTGACCATCCAATGGTCCTTTCGATAGAATTCTCAATCTTGAGACAGGCGCCGGTCGGCCCCATCAAATCCGCGTGAACGCACCGCTTGAATGCGGGCAAACACAAAAAGCGCCCGGAAAACGGTTCTGGACGCCAAGTCGTTGGACAGATAAGAGGGGGCTCAACTGATGTCAACGCCGCGCTGGCCCTGCCGGTCGCGCCAAATTCCGCCACAATCTGGCTGATCTGGAAGCCGTCCCTCCTTACAATCCTCCACCGGAGTCATCCTTATGTCCTTGTTGTTCCGCCGTGCGTCGCTTGCCAGCCTTGGTCTGGCTTTCGGGCTGTCGGCTCTTAGCCTGTCGCCGCTGATGGCGCAGGAGACCGCTCCGGCTCCCGCGCCGGCCGATGCGGCAGCTCCAACACCCGCGGCGGCGCCGGTCGACCCGAATGCCGTGGTCGCCACCGTCAACGGCCAGCCTTTGACCGAAGCCGACCTCATGCTTGCCGAAGGCGAGCTGTCGCAGCAGTTCGCGCAGCTGCCGCCCGAACAGCGCCGCGCCGCGGCACTTTCGGCGGCCATCGAGATCCGCGTCATGGCCGCCCAGGCCGTCACCACCGGTCTCGACAAGGATCCCGACTTCCAGCGCCGCATGGCCTTCCTGCAGCAGCGCGCGCTGCATGGCGAGATGGTCGAGAAGGGCGTCGTTGCCAAGGTCACCGATGCCGAAGTCCGCGCCCGCTACGACCAGGAGATCGCCAACACGCCGCCGGTCAACGAGGTGCATGCCCGTCACATCCTCGTGAAGACGAAGGAAGAGGCAGAGGCGATCATCAAGCAGCTCGATGGCGGCGCCGACTTCCAGAAGCTCGCCAACGAGCACACCAGCGATCCCTCGGGCAAGACCAGCGGCGGCGACCTCGGCTGGTTCGGACCTGGCCAGATGGTGCCGGAATTCGACAAGGCTGCCTTCGCGCTCGAGGTCGGCAAATACACCGAACAGCCGGTGCAGTCGCAGTTCGGCTGGCACGTCATCAAGCTCGAAGACAAGCGCACCAAGCAGCCGCCGGCCTTCGACGACGTCAAGGACCAGGCCAAGCAGGCGGTCATCCGCGACAAGTATTTCGCCCTGGTCAAGTCGCTGCGCGCCGGAGCCAAGGTCGAGATCCCCGATGTCAAGCTGAAGCAGGCCGTCGATACGATGGAAGCCGGCAAGTAAGCCTGAACGAGGTTTTCAAAGGGGCGCGGCAGCCAAGGGTTGCCGCGCCCTTTTTCTAGCCGCCGCTATCTGCCTGATGCCGCTATGCCTTGCAGGAGATAGTGGACCACCTTGCGTATCGTCGCCTCGGGCTCATCGAGCTGGTTGGTCAGGAGATGCCGCCAGGCATAGGAAGCGACGAGGTCGGCGACCACGCCCGGATCGATATCGGCCGCGACCTCCGCCCTGGCCTTGGCGCGCTCGATGATCTGCGCGGTATGGGCGCGGCGTCCGCTGGCATAGCTGGCAAGGGCTGTCGCCGCGGTTTCGTCCGTCTGCGCCTCGGCGATCAGCGACCTGAACACGCTGCCCGACGATGTCTCGCGCCAATGGGCGAAGAGGTTCTCCAGGAAGCCGACAAGATCCTCCTCCAGTTTTCCGGTATCGGGCACATCGACGCGTTTCTGGCGCTGGTAGACTTCGAGCAGCAATGCCGCCTTGCTCGGCCACCAGCGGTAGATGGTCGGCTTGCCGGCACGGGCGCGGCGCGCCACGGCTTCGATCGAGAAACCGGCATAGCCGGCCTCGACCAGCACGGCTTCGGCGGCTTCCAGAATGGCTTCGGCGCTGTCGGGATTGCGCCTGGCGCCAATCGATTTGCGTGCCGGATCCGCGTCCTCGGCCATTCCCGTCGTCCTCGCCAACACTTTCGCGGCAATCATAGGTGAGCACGCGATGAAACGAAACGGGCCGTTTTTCAACGAATCAGGCGAAGCCGCAGGGCGATCGTCCCGCCGTTCATTGCACCGCTTGAGAGGTTTCCGACTCGATGCGCCACCCGTCCTCGGCCTTGACCAGCCCGAGCGTGATGCGCGCCTTGCCGGTCAGCCGTGCCGCCGACTTGTCCTTCGGCACATAGTCGTAGCGCATGGCGAAAGCGGCATCGGCGCGATCCTCCCCATGCGGCGTGATCTCCAGGCTGCCGGATTCCAGGCCAAGCGACCACGAAGCCCATTGCGCAAACCAGTCGGCCTTCATCTTGAGGATGGCGGCGGCGTCGTAGCGTGTGCCGAAAATGGAGGCGGACGAACCGTAGAGCCGCCGGACGGTGTCGGCCATCGCCCTGGTGTCCGGCGCCAGATAATCCTGGCGCAGGAATTTTTCGATCGAGGCTTTGTCGTCGCCCACGGAGCGCTCGAGTGCAGCGACCTGCGGGGCTGGCGCGGGCGCCGCCGCCACCTTGGGCGACAGCACCGGCCCGCCGCCCGGCACGAACTCGAAGCGTTCGAGCAGCGAACCCTGT
Source organism: Mesorhizobium opportunistum WSM2075 (assembly GCF_000176035.2). NCBI lineage: Bacteria > Pseudomonadati > Pseudomonadota > Alphaproteobacteria > Hyphomicrobiales > Phyllobacteriaceae > Mesorhizobium > Mesorhizobium opportunistum. The sequence continues at coordinate 1,698,445 of NC_015675.1, forward strand.
TCCCATGGTCGCTGGGCCTCGCGCGTTTGCGAGACCACGTCGCGGCGCACCGCGATCATCATGTCGTTGATGCTCTGGCCGGGCTCGGCGATGTGCCGCAGCAAGGCGGCGGCGAAGGGCGAGTTGCGCCCGGTACCGTCCATGGCGACCGCACCCGGCGCCGTCGAGAAGGCGATGAAGGAGCCGCGCGTCGAATCGAATTGCGCCAGCCCTGCCAGCGCGGTCGCCGAGCGGGTTGTGGCGCTGCGGCTCAGGCTGCGGGCAAACGGATTGTTGCGGCAGGCATCGAGAAACACCAGGCTGACCTTGGTCTGCTGTTCCATGATGTCGAGGACTTCGTCGATCGGCACCGCTTCGAGCTGGAGCTTCACCGGCATGTCGAGCCTGGCGTCGACCGGCACCACGTAATTGCGGCCGTCGACCTGCAGGCCATGGCCGGCATAGTAGAAAAGCCCGGCGCCGGCGCCCTGCAGGGCATCCGAGAACTCGCCGATCTTGCGTTCGAGCTCGCGCTTGCCGAGATCGTTGCCTTCGATGACCTCGAAGCCGATCGAGCGCAGCTTATCGGCGATATCGAGTGCGTCGTTCACCGGATTGGCGAGCGTGCCGGCTTCGGCATAGGTGCCGTTGCCGATGACGAGCGCGACGCGCCGTTGCGGCTCAGCGTCGGCGCTCAGCAGCAAAAGTCCCAGAAACGCCCAAGCGAGGATCGCAAGCCTGCCCATGGGAAGCGATGATAGCGCCACAGTCCCCGGCGATGCCAACAGATTTGAAACGCAAGCTTGATCCACGGTGGTTTCGCGCCCGGCAGACGCGGCGAAAACGCCCTTGCGCAGGGGCTCCGTATCGGGCAAACCGGCCTTCCCCTTGCGATTTTCCCGCCCGAGGTCCCCATGTCCACGACGATTTCGCCGCTCGCGCCGAAGAAATACCCCAAGATGCCTGTTATCGAAGGCGTGCGCATCGCCACCGCCGAAGCGGGGATAAAGTACAAGAACCGCACCGACCTCCTGGCCATGGTCTTCGACGCGGGCACCACGGTCGCGGGCGTGTTCACGAAGTCGAAGTGCCCCTCGGCGCCGGTCGATTTCTGCCGGCAGAACCTTGGCGCCGGCAAGGCCCGGGTGCTGGTCGTCAATTCCGGCAACGCCAATGCCTTCACCGGCAAGAAGGGCCGCGAGTCCACCACGCTGACGGGGGAGGCGGCGGCCAAGGCGGCCGGCTGCACGGCGGGAGAGGTCTTCCTGGCGTCGACCGGTGTCATCGGCGAACCGCTCGACACCACGAAATTCAGCCATCTGCTGGCCGGCCTGGTCAGCAACGGCAAGCCGGATCTGTGGACCGAGGCGGCCAAGGCCATCATGACCACGGACACCTATCCGAAAGTGGCGACGCAGACCGTCAAGCTCGGCGACATCGATGTCACCATCAACGGCATTTCCAAGGGCGCCGGCATGATCGCGCCGGACATGGCGACGATGCTGTCCTTCGTCGCCACCGATGCGCCGATCGCGGCTCCGGTGCTGCAGGATCTTTTGTCGCGCGGCACCGCCAAGACCTTCAACGCCGTCACCGTCGACAGCGACACCTCGACCAGCGACACGCTGCTGATCTTTGCCACCGGCAAGGCTGCCCAACGCGGTGCGCCCGAAATCACCGATCCCAGGGATGCCCGTCTCGGCGCGTTCCGCCGGGCGCTCGGCAAGGTGCTGAAGTCGCTGGCGCTGCAGGTGGTGCGTGACGGCGAGGGCGCCCGCAAGCAGGTCGAGGTCACCGTCACCGGCGCGAAATCGGCCCGCTCGGCCAAGCGCATCGCACTGTCGATCGCCAATTCGCCGCTGGTCAAGACGGCGGTTGCCGGCGAGGACGCCAATTGGGGCCGCGTCGTCATGGCCGTCGGCAAGGCCGGCGAGCCAGCCGATCGCGACAGGCTGTCGATCTGGTTCGGCGACAACCGGCTGGCATATGAGGGCGAACGCGATGCGGCCTATTCGGAAGAGAAGACTTCGGCCTACATGAAGCGCGACGACATCCGCATCCGCGCCGATATCGGCATCGGCCGCGGCAAGGCGACGGTGTGGACCTGCGATCTCACCAAGGAATATGTCGCCATCAACGGCGATTACAGGAGCTGATCGCCTTGGTTTCGCGCCATCCGGCAAGCATGCTCGCAACCGTGCGCCGCTACGAGGCGGCCGGCTTTCGCGCCTGGCCGGCGGCCGCGGTCCATTATGACGGCACCTGGGTGGTGCGGCTGACCGCCGGCCATCCGGCCAAGCGCCTGAATTCGGTCAATCCGCTCGATCCCGGCGACACGCAGCACATGGCCGACCGCATCGGCCGCGCCAGCCGCCGTTTCGACGCCTATGGCCGGCCGCTGACCTTCCGCATGTCGCCGTTGTCGGGGCCTGATCTGGCCAGTCATCTCGACAAGGAGGGCTGGAACCGGTTCGACGAATCCCTGGTCATGCGGCTGCCGCTGGCGGCCGCGCAGCTCGACACCGCCATGGACCAGATACCGCTCAAGGACATCAGCCGCTTCATAGGCGCCTCGCTCAAGGTCAGCGGTTCGGATGTTTCGTTGCGGCCCGGCCTGTCGGAGATCATCGGCGCCATCCAGCCCGAAGCCGGGCTGTTCGCGCTCGAAGACGGGGCAGAACCGCTGGCGACGCTGATCTGCGTGCATGACGGCGATCTTGCCGGGCTGTTCGAGGTGGCGACCGACAGGTCGGCGCGCAACAAGGGCCATGGCCGCAACCTGATCTTGTCGGCGCTGAAATGGGCACGGCTGCGCGGCGCGCGGGAGGCATGGCTGCAGGTCGAGGCCGGCAACGTGCCGGCGCTGGCGCTCTACCATTCGCTCGGCTTCGAGGAAGTCTATCGCTACCACTACCGCCGGCCGCCCGGTCATGAGTGACGTCGGGCATGAATGAGCTGGTGAATACATGAATGATCTAGCAAGTACGGGCAAGCGCCTGCTGCTGGTCGCGGCCTGCGCGCTGGTCGATGCCGACGGCCGCGTGCTGCTGGCGCAGCGACCGCCAGGCAAGCAGCTTGCCGGCCTGTGGGAATTCCCCGGCGGCAAGGTCGAGCCCGGCGAGACGCCGGAACAATGCCTCATCCGCGAACTGCAGGAGGAGATCGGCATCGAGACCGAGATCCCATGTCTGGCGCCACTCACCTTCGCCAGCCATTCCTATGACGACTTCCATCTTCTGATGCCGCTGTTCATCTGCCGCCGTTTCCGCGGCATTGCCCAGCCCAGGGAAGGGCAGGCGCTGAAATGGGTGCGGCCCAAGCAGATGCGCGACTACCCGATGCCTCCGGCCGATGCTCCGCTGATCCCGTTCCTCATCGATCTCCTGTGAGCGGGGCTGCCGCCGGTGGCCGAGCCGGATCCACGGTATCGGGTCGTATCAGCCAGCGTTAATGGAAGATTTATCTCATCATGAAAAATTGATGCATGGCCGTGTTGTCGCGGCCGTGCCGCCGATTCGCTGGGGAGCGACAGCATGAGCCTAGACAGGGATTGGGACTCGATCCGGCCCGACCGCAGCTTTCGTGTCGCCGACGCCGGCATGGGGGTGCTGCGCATCACCCTGCTGTTCGGCTCGGCCGCGGTGGCACTGGCGCTGATCGCGACACCTTTCCTCGACAGCCGGACGCGCTCGCAATCGGTTCGTGACGATTTTTCCGGTGGCCTCGACATGGCGGCCACGGGTTCGGTCAGTCATCGCAGCATCTATACGGTGCGTCGCAGCGTGCTGCAGGCTCAGCCAAGTTCAGTCTGCATCATCCAGTCCGACGGCAGGAGCAGCGGCGACTGCTGATATGGTTAAGAGATTTTCCAGAGGGCGGTGATTTCACCGCCCGTTAAGCCTTTGCCGTTAACCTTTCTTAACAGATCGGCGGTAGGGTTCCGGCAACGGGGATCGAGGCGATGAAAACAGTGCTGCTGCGTTTTCTGACGGATGAGACCGGCGCCACTGCCGTCGAATACGCCTTGATTGTCTGCGTGCTGTCGCTGACCATCATTGGCGGCATCAGCCAGGTCTTCAACTCGATCACCTGGCTGTTCAGCGACAACGGCAGCAGGCTTGCCAACGCTTTCGCGCATTGACCTTGGCGCGCATTGATCCTGGCTTGTCCGCGTCCGCGTACAGCTCAATGCTTTTCAGGCCCCTCCAGAACAGTCTTCAGCGATACCTTTGCCGAACCTGGCTTCAGCGGTTTTTGCTGCGACGCATCGGGCGCCCAGCCGGACATCCAGACGATCGAGAAGCTTGCCCTTACCCGGCCATCAGGGTCGGAAAACCGCTCGGCGTAGATTTCGGCGGCACGCGCGAACAGCTTGCGTGAACCCGGCCGCCGGGTGCGGTCGGCAAGCGCGCTGGTTTCGCCCATGGCGCGCAAATCGGCCATCAGGGCAAACAGGTTGGCATAGCGCACCGTCACGGTTTCGACATCGGCGACCGGCAGGGCGAGACCGGCCCGCTGCAAAAGCGCGCCGGCATCGCGCACGTCGGTGAACGGGATGACGCGCGGGCTGGCGCCGCCGTAAAGCTCGGTCTCGGCCGCAAGCAGGCTTTCGCGCAATTCGCCGAGCGTGCCGGCGCCCGCGAAGGCGCCGAGGAAAAGCCCGTCCGGCCGCAGCGCGCGGCGGATCTGGATCAGCATGCCTGGAATGTCGTTCATCGCCTGCAGCGACAGAAGCGACACCGCCAGATCCAGGCTTTCCGGCTCGAACGGCACGGTTTCCAGCGGTGCGATCATGCCTGCGGCACCGTCCAGGAAAGCCGCGTCCGTCTCGACGCGGACGATCTCCGTCACCTTGCCGCTCGCGGCCAGGACGTTGGCCGCGGCTGGCGTCTGGCAAAACAGCACCGCGGCCTTGCCGAACCTGCGTTCGACGGCACCCAGCCGGTCGGCAAGATCCTCGGCGGTGCGGTTCATGAGGAAATCGGCACCGTCAACCGGAGCGTGAAGCGCGCGCCGCTTGTGCGCCAGCCACAGAGAGGTATCCATTATCGGCTGCAACGGGCGGATCCTTGTTTGTCCGCTCCCTGATATACCTGGTATAGCCGGTACGGAGAACCAACCACGTGGCCGATCCGAGGTCCAAGATCAAGTCCATCGAGATCGGAAGCCTGGCCCGATCGGCCCTCGGCTGGCCGGCGCGCATCCTGTTTCCGCCGGTTTGCGCCGGCTGCCGCCGGCATGTCTCGCAGCCCGGCGTGCTGTGCGGCGCCTGCTGGCCGAAGCTGCGGCTTCTGGAACGGCCCTGGTGTCCGGTGATGGGCACGCCGTTCACGCACCAAATGGGCGAGGGCTTTCTGTCGGCCGAGGCGATCGCCGATCCGCCGCCCTTCGACCGGGCGCGGGCGGCCGTTGCCTATTCCGGCGTTGCCCGCCAGATGGTGCAGGGGCTGAAATATCAGGATCGTACGGACCTCGCGCCATGGATGGCGCGCTGGATGGTGCGCGCCGGCGCCGATCTCATCGCCGAGGCCGATGTGGTGGTGCCGGTGCCGCTGCATTGGCGGCGTTTCTTCAGGCGGCGGTTCAACCAGTCGGCGGAACTGGCGCGCGGGGTTTGCGAGCTCAGCGGCCTGTCTTTCGCACCTTCGGCGATGCGGCGTGTCAAGCTCACCCGGCAGCAGGTCGGGCTGGAGCGGCAGGAACGCGAGGACAATGTGCGCGCCGCTTTCCGGGTGCCGGCGGAAGCCGAGATCGAGATTGCCGGCCGCAGGGTGCTTCTGGTCGACGATGTCTACACCACCGGCGCCACCGTGCGTTCCGCCACCAAGGCGCTGAAAAAGGGAGGTGCTGCCGCAGTCGACGTGTTGACGTTTGCCCGTGTATTGCCGGGGGACTTTCGGGCGGACGAGTCCGCGACTATATAAGTCGGCAATGGACGTATGAGCTTGGAAGAGACTACGGAATTCGTCATGGCCGATGTTACGATCTATACGCGCATGATGTGCGGCTACTGCACGGCAGCCAAGCGGCTGCTGGAGCGCAAGGGTGTCGCCTATACCGAGCATGACGCCTCGTTTTCGCCGGAACTGCGGCAGGAGATGATTTCGCGTGCTCATGGTCGCACGACCTTTCCGCAGATTTTCATCGGCGACACACATGTCGGCGGCTGCGACGACCTCCATGAACTGGAGGCCGAAGGCCGGCTGGACAGGCTGCTCGCCAACGGCGCGACGATTTGAGGGTGTGACGATGGGTGTTTTCAAGGCTGCTGCGATCCAGATGCGTTCAGGCGAGAGCCCCGAGCGCAATGCGGTCGATGTCGAACGGCTGGTGCGCGAGGCCGCGGCGCAAGGCGCGACCTACATCCAGACACCGGAAATGACCGGAGCGCTGATCCGGGACAAGGAAGCGCGTGCCGCTTCCTTCACCTCCGAAGACAAGGACATCGTTGTCGCGACCGCTTGCAGACTGGCGCGCGAACTCGGCGTTTTCCTGCATATAGGCTCGACCGCGATCCTGCGTGCCGACGGCAAGCTCGCCAACCGGGCGCTGCTGTTCGGACCCGACGGCGCCACGCTCGCCACCTACGACAAGATCCACATGTTCGACGTCGATCTCGACAATGGCGAGAGCTGGCGCGAATCCGCCGCCTACGAACCGGGCACCGAGGCCGTCGTGACCGAGATCGCGGGCGCCAGGCTTGGCTTCGCGGTCTGCTATGATCTGCGTTTCCCGCAACTGTTCCGCGCCGAGGCGATGGCCGGCGCGGATGTTTTGACCGTACCCGCCGCCTTCACCCGCCAGACGGGCGAGGCGCACTGGCATGTGCTGCTGAGAGCCCGCGCCATCGAAAATGGCGCCTATGTCGTTGCCGCCGCGCAAGGCGGCTTGCATGAGGATGGCCGCGAGACTTTTGGGCATTCGCTGATCGTCGATCCGTGGGGCCGCATCATCGCCGAGGCTGCGCATGACGAGCCCGGTGTGATCGTCGCCGAGATCGACCCGGCGCAGTCGCTCGCCGCGCGCAAGAAGATCCCCAACCTGAAAAATGCGCGGGATTTCGCCGTCAATGCCGGTTCAGCGGAGGCGCCGCTTCTCAGGGGTGCTGCCTCTTGATCCGCTTTTCCCTGATCTGCGAGAACGAGCACGAGTTCGAGGGCTGGTTTCGCAGCAATGACGATTTCGACACCCAGAAGAAGCGCGGCTTTGTCGATTGCCCGAGCTGCGGCTCGCACAAGGTGCAGAAGGCCTTGATGGCGCCCGCCGTTTCCACGGCCCGCAAGCAGGAAACCATAGCGCTCGCCATGGGCGAGGCGCAGAAGCAGGCTCTGGCGCAGTTGAAGGCGATGGCCGAGAAGGTGCGCGAGAATGCCGACTATGTCGGCGACAAGTTCGCCGAGGAAGCCCGAAAAATCCACTTCGGCGAAACCGATGCGCGGGGCATCTATGGCGAGGCGACGCTGGACGAGGCCAAGAGCCTCGCCGAGGACGGCGTCGACTTCATGCCGATCCCGGTGTTCCCGGACGACCGCAACTGAGCGGTTAGCCTATACTACCGATCAATTTCCCAAGCAGGCGCGAGAGCGTTTCCCGTTCGGCCTGCGTCAGGCCCGCGAGGATCTCGTGTTCGTTGCCGACGTGCGCGGTAACAGCCTCGTCGATGAGCGCAAGGCCCTTTTCGGTCAACCGCACCACAATGCCGCGCCGGTCGTTGGGGTGCGGTCCGCGCGAGATCAATCCGGATGTTTCCAGACGGTCGAGCCGGTTGGTCATGGCGCCCGACGTCACCATCGTCGCTTCGTAGAGCGCGGTCGGCGTCAGCGCGTAGGGTGATCCGGAGCGGCGCAGCGTCGCCAGCACATCGAACTCCCCGGACTGTAAACCGTAACGGGCAAACAGCGGCGCGAGGCGATCGCGGGCAATCAGGGACGATGCCTCGTTCAGCCGTCCGAGCACGCCCATCGGCGAGACATCCAGGTCCGGCCGCTCCCGCTTCCACTGCTCGATCGCTCGCGCTGCCCTGTCCACTGTCTCACCACTATATATCTTGACGTTAAGAATCTTTGCATTATCTTACCTCAAGATTCAATGCCGGCCAAGGGCCGCACGACAGGGCTCGATCAAATGAAATTTCTCTGGGATTCGGCGCTCGGCCTGCTCATCGTCACCGGTGGCTTGCTCGGCCTGACGCTGCCTTTCGGCAAGCTTGCCACAACAGCCGGGGTGCTGGCCATGGTCTGGGCCTTCGTCATCTCGTTCGGCGCCGGCATCCTGCTGCTGTGCGCGCTCTTGGCACGCGGCCAGCGCATTCGGCTCACCCCCCACAAACTGCGCTATTTCTTCGTCACCGCGGCGGTATCCTACGCCGTCCCCAATCTCTTGATGTTCTCGGCCATACCGCATCTGGGGGCCGGCTACACCGGCATCATGTTCACGCTGTCGCCCGTCATCACGCTGGTGTTTTCGATCCTGCTGCGCGTCCGGCGCCCCAACCTTCTCGGCATCATCGGCATCGCCGTCGGCTTCGTCGGTGCCGTCATGGTGGCGGTGACACGCGGCGAGGCCGGCCAGCCTGCCGATCTGTTCTGGGTGGTGATGGGCCTGCTGATCCCGGTCAGCCTTGCCGCCGGCAACATCTACCGCACCGTCGACTGGCCGCAGGATACCGGACCGATCGAACTGGCCGTCGGCAGCCATCTGGCAGCGGCGACGCTGCTGCTCGCCGGCATACTTGCGTTGTTCGGCGTCGGGGCTTTCGCGCCGCTTGGCGGCGTGCCGCTGGTCGTCGTCGGGCAGGTTGCGTCGGCGTCGGCGATGTTCGCCTTCTTCTTCCGGCTGCAGGCGGTCGGCGGCCCGGTCTATCTCAGCCAGATCGGCTATGTGGCGGCCGCCGTCGGGCTGTTTGCGGGCACGATTTTTCTTGGCGAGCACTATCGGCTGCTGACCTGGGCCGGTGCGGTCATCATCACCATTGGCGTCGTCATCACCACCAGGGCGCAGAGCCAGAAGGCGTAGCGATTCTGGATCTAGTCGGCGCCTCCGCCGCCGGGCTCCGGCCTTGGATGTCGGTCATTTCTCCAGGGAGTGTGGTTGGTCAGACCGATCCTTTTTCGGCCAGCACCATGTAGTTGACGTCCATGTCCTTCGACCGTGACCAGCGATCGGCAAGCGGATTGTAGGTGACGCCGGTGCGATCGATGACGGTCAGGCCGGCGCCGCCGAGTGCCTTTTCCAGCTCTTCCGGGCGCACCAGCTTGCCGAACTGGTGGGTGCCGCGCGGCAGCCAGCGCAGAACATATTCGGCGCCGATGATGGCGAGACCCAGCGCCTTCAGCGTGCGGTTGATGGTGGCCACGAACATGATGCCGCCGGGGCGGACCATCTGCCCGCATTTGGCGACGAACAGGTCGATGTCGGCGACATGCTCGACCACTTCCATGTTGAGGATGACGTCGAATGTCTCGCCGGCGTCGGCAAGGTCCTCGGCGGTCGTGGCGCGATAGTCGACGCTCACATTGGCCTCGGCCGCGTGCAGCTTCGCCACTTCGATGTTGGTCGCCGAAGCGTCGGCGCCCACCACCTCGGCGCCAAGCCGGGCCATCGGCTCGCACAGGAGGCCGCCGCCGCAGCCGATATCGAGGATGCGCAGGCCTTCGAAAGGCCGCGCCGCGCGCGGGTCACGGCCGAAGCGCACCGCTATCTGGTCGCGGATGTAGGAAAGCCGGACCGGATTGAATTTGTGCAACGGACGAAACTTGCCGTTCGGGTTCCACCACTCCGCGGCAAGGGCGGAAAAACGTTCCACCTCTCCGGCATCGATCGTCGATCGTCGGGGCTCGGGCATCGGTTGGTCTCCTCGGCACTGCAGCGCCGCACGTCCCTGGACGCGCAAAGGACGCTGTAGCACTTTGAATCTGCGCATGACCCCGAAATCGATCTCGATTTCGGGGTCATGCGTTAGGAAGTCGGGCGTGAGGCCGCGAATGTCAAGGCAGCATTTTTCCTCCACTGGCAGAGCAACCCGCCCTGTCGGGACCCGCCTTGTCAGGACATGTCACCTGCCGGGCATTGGGGCGAAACGCAATCGGCCTGGCGGGCGAAGAGAGGATAGGCTTTGAATAGAGGAGACGACGATGACACGGAAGATGGCTTCGATCCTTTGGCGCCGGCTGGATGTGGAAGGACACGACGCTTGCCTGCTTTCGCGCACCGACGACGGGTTCCGTCTCAAGGGACAGGCCATTTTCGTCCAGGACGGCACGCCATGCTGCCTTGCCTATGAGGCGATTTGCGATGCCAGCTGGCGCACGCGTTCAGCACGGGTCGAGGGCGTTCTCGGCGTGCGGAGCCTGCACTATGAGATCGAACGCGATTCCGACGGTCGGTGGATGCTGAACGGCGAACCGCAGCACGCTGCTACCGGCCTCGTCGATATCGATCTCGGTTTCACGCCGGCGTCGAACCTGGTGGCGATCCGCCGGTTCGCTCTCGGCATCGGCGAGGCGACGCCCGCTCCGGCTGCCTACCTGACCTTCCCTGCGCTGGAACTGGTACGCCTCGAACAGAGCTACCGTCGCCTTGACGAGACCCGCTATGCCTACGCGGCGCCGATGTTCGGTTACGAGGAGGTCCTCGATGTTTCGCCGCTTGGCTTCGTCGTCGACTATCCCGGCTTATGGACAGGCGTGGCTGTCTCGGACTGAGGCGGAGTTCTGGCGGCCAACCTGCATTATTTCGTGTCCAGCACCTCGCGCAGCTTCGCGGCCAGTTGCTCGATGGTGAACGGCTTGGCCAAGAAGTTCACGTCATGGTCGAGCACGCCGTTGTGGACGACGGCATTCCTGGTGAAACCAGTGGTGAAGATGACTTTCAGGCCGGGTTGGCGCGCCACCGCCTCCTCAGCGAGCTTGCGGCCGTTCATCACCGGCATGACGATGTCGGTGAAGAGAAGGGCAATGCCAGGTGTGGCGGCCAGCTTCTCAAGCGCCTCCTGACCGCTTCCAACGTCGATGACCTCATAGCCGAGTTCGCGCATGGCGTCCGTCGTGGCCGCCCGCACTTGGGCATCATCCTCGACCACGAGGATCGTCTCGGTGACCTTGGCGGTGCTGTCGCCGCGCTCGGCCGGTATTGCCGGCTCCTCCGGTCCGAAAAAGCGCGGCAGGTAGATCCTGACCGTCGTGCCCTGGTCCCGTTCGGAGTAGATCTTGACGTGGCCCCCCGATTGCTTGACGAAGCCGAACACCTGGCTCAGCCCAAGTCCCGTGCCCTTGTTGACCGGCTTGGTCGTGAAAAAAGGCTCGAATGCCCTCGCCATCACATCCGCCGACATGCCCTCGCCGGTATCGCTGACGGCGATCATCACATACTGGCCGGGGATCACGTCGGCATGGGTGGCGGCGTAGCCGTCGTCGAGATGGCTGTTGGCGGTCTCGATGGTCAGCTTGCCGTCTTCGCTCATCGCGTCACGGGCATTGACGGCCAGGTTGAGGATCGCGTTCTCGATCTGGCTTGGATCCGCATGGGTTTTCCACAGGCCGCCCGCCAGCACCGTTTCGATGACGATGCCTTCACCCAGAGCACGACGCAGAAGGTCCGACATGCCGGTCACCAGCCTGTTGGCGTCGACAATTTGAGGCGCCAGCGGCTGCTGGCGCGAGAAGGCAAGCAGCCGCGAGGTCAGCTTGGCGGCGCGGCTGGCCGCGTCGGTCGCGGCCTCGATGAGCTTTTCCAAGTCGTGCTCGCCGCGCTTCAGCTTGCGCTGGGCAAGGTTCATGGCGCTGATGATCACCGCAAGCATGTTGTTGAAATCGTGAGCGATACCGCCTGTCAGTTGGCCGACCGCCTCCATCTTCTGCATCTGGCGTATCTGGGACTCGGCTTTTTCACGTGTCTGGATTTCGTTGCCGAGTTCGATGTTCTTGCGCATCAGCTCTTCCTGGCCGACCACAACGTCGCGGAAGCGGCGGCGGGATTCACGGATGGTGTAGACGCCGAGCACGAAGATCGCCAGCAGGGCCGCCAGCGAGCCGATGCGCAGCCAGGCTTCAACCCGGTCCGTGTGTTCGTCGCGTGCGGCGATATCGGCGGCGCTGATGCGGCGGATCGTATCCATGCTGGCGCGGATTTCGTCCATGGCGGCCTTGCCCTGGCCGCTGCGGACCAGTTGCAGCGCTGCGGCGGCATCGCCCTTGTCATAGAGGGCAATCGTCCGGGCCTGTTCAGCCTGCTTTTGCGAAAGCGCGTCCTTGATATGATTGATCTGCTGGACGATTTGGTCGTCCGAAGCCGTCATGGCGTCGATGCGGGAGAGCTGTCCCGGAATGGCATCGACGGCCTTCCGGTAAGGTTCGAGATAGGATTTCTCACCGGTCAAGAGATAGCCGCGCTGGCCGCTCTCGGCGTCCTGCGCCATCGAAAGCAACCCCGACAGCAATTCCTGATACTCGATTGTCTCGCGAGCGGCGGCGCGATTGGCTCGTTGGTTTTCGACGAGCACGGCACGGGTGCCGACGATCATCGCCAATACAGCGAAGCCGGTGACGAGTGGTACCGACTGCCATCGCATGGCACGCCGAAGACGGGCAATCATCTATTTTGCCGAACCAAAAGGAATTTCTCGTGGGCAATATTTGGTAAGCGGCGCAAGCTTGGAAGGCAATATGCCGCCTTCTTGAACGCTGCGATCGGCCGCCAGCCTGTCGCCAGTCTTGCGAAACCGTCATCATTTGGTTAAGGAGGCCGCGCATTCAGCGGCCAGCGTCAGCCGGGCGCTTTCTCCCGCTTTCGGCTCCCAGGCCGGCTTCAGTCAAAGGCATTTCGCTTCCATGGCGCGTATCGTGATGAAATTCGGCGGAACCTCCGTCGCCGACATCGCCCGTATCCGCAATGTGGCGCGTCACGTCAAACGCGAGGTCGATGCCGGCCATGAGGTGGCTGTCGTGGTCTCGGCGATGGCCGGCAAGACCAATGAATTGGTGCAGTGGACGCGCGAAGCCTCGCCGATGCATGACGCACGCGAATATGACGCGGTCGTCGCCTCGGGTGAGCAGGTCACTGCGGGCCTGCTGGCGATCACCTTGCAGAACATGGGCGTGCATGCGCGCTCCTGGCAGGGCTGGCAGATCCCGATCAAGACCGACAATGCGCATGGCGCGGCGCGTATCCTCGACATCGACGGGGCCTTCCTGGTCAAGCGCTTCGGCGAAGGCCAGGTGGCGGTGATCGCCGGATTCCAGGGCATTGGGCCCGACAATCGCATCGCCACGCTCGGCCGTGGCGGCTCCGACACCAGTGCGGTGGCCATCGCTGCAGCGGTCAAGGCCGACCGCTGCGACATCTACACCGACGTCGACGGGGTTTACACCACCGATCCGCGCATCGAGCCGAAGGCGCGGCGGCTGGCCAAGATTTCGTTCGAGGAAATGCTTGAAATGGCTTCGCTCGGCGCCAAGGTTCTGCAGGTGCGTTCGGTCGAGCTTGCCATGGTGCACAGGGTGCGTACCTTCGTGCGGTCGTCCTTCGACGATCCCGATGCGCCCGGAATGGGGGATTTGCTCAATCCTCCGGGAACGCTCATTTGCGACGAGGAAGAGATCGTGGAACAGCAGGTCGTCACCGGAATTGCCTACGCCAAGGACGAGGCCCAGATTTCGCTGCGCCGCGTCGGCGACCGGCCAGGCGTCGCCGCCGGCATCTTCGGGCCGCTGGCCGAGGCCAACATCAATGTCGACATGATCGTCCAGAACATCTCCGAGGACGGCAAGTTCACCGACATGACCTTTACCGTGCCGTCGGGCGACCTCGACAAGGCGCTTGCCGTGCTCGACCGGCTGAAAGCCGAGGTCGGCTACGACGTCGTGCAGTCTGAAGCCGGCATGTCGAAAGTTTCGGTCATCGGCATCGGCATGAGAAGCCATGCCGGCGTCGCCGCCACCGCGTTCAAGGCGCTGGCCGACCGTTCGATCAATATCCGCGCGATCACGACCTCCGAGATCAAGATTTCGATACTGATCGACGGTCCATACACTGAACTCGCGGTTCGTACTTTGCATTCCGTCTACGGTCTCGATAAGCAGTAGCAAGACTGAATCAGTTGTTGCGTGAGTGCCGGCCGCGGCGGAAACTGCGCCGGCAAGAAGCCCATTGGAGAACAAGCCGCGATGCGTGATCAGGCCAGTGGCCCGCGCGTTTTGCTCAAACGGCTCCGCGAGCTCATGCAGGAGCCGCTGGAGCCGCAGGAGCGGCTTGACCGGATCGTGCGCGACATCGCCTCCAACATGGTCGCCGAAGTGTGCTCGCTTTATGTGCTGCGCGCCGATTCGGTGCTCGAACTCTACGCCACCGAAGGCCTGAACCCGAACGCCGTCCACCTGGCGCAGCTCAGGCTGGGACAAGGCCTGGTCGGCACGATCGCGGCGAGCGCGCGGCCGCTCAACCTGTCCAACGCACAGGAACACCCGGCCTTCGCCTACCTGCCGGAGACCGGCGAGGAGATCTACAATTCCTTCCTCGGCGTGCCGGTGCTGCGGGCAGGGCGCACGCTGGGTGTCCTGGTCGTCCAGAACAAGACCATGCGCCACTACCGCGACGACGAGGTCGAGGCGCTGGAAACCACCGCGATGGTCATCGCCGAGATGATCGCCACCGGCGATCTGGCGCGGCTGACCCGGCCTGGCCTCGAACTCGATTTGCGCCGCCCGGTCAGCTTCACCGGCCTGTCGTTCAACGATGGCGTCGGACTTGGCCACGTCGTGCTGCACGAGCCGCGGATCGTCGTCACCAATCTGTTCAACGAAGACAGCGAGGAGGAGGTCCGGCGGCTCGAAGCCTCGCTCGGGTCGCTGCGGCTGTCGATCGACGACATGCTGGAACGCCGCGACGTCGCCTTCGAGGGCGAGCATCGCCAGGTGCTGGAAGCCTACCGCATGTTCGCCAATGACCGCGGCTGGGTGCGCCGGCTGGAAGAGGCGATCCGCAACGGCCTGACGGCCGAGGCGGCGGTCGAAAAGGTGCAGAGCGACATGCGTGCGCGCATGCTGCACATGACCGATCCCTATCTGCGCGAGCGGATGAGCGATTTCGACGATCTCGCCAACCGGCTGCTGCGCCAGCTTATGGGGCGTGGGCCGGAGGATGTCGCCGCCTCGCTGCCGAAGGATGCCATCATCGTCGCCCGTTCGATGGGCGCGGCCGAGCTGCTCGACTATCCCCGCGACAAATTGCGCGGGCTGGTGCTCGAGGATGGCGCGGCCACCAGTCATGTCGTCATCGTCGCGCGCGCCATGGGCATTCCGGTCGCCGGCCAGATGAAGGGCGCCGTCTCCATGGCGGAAAACGGCGATGCCATCATCGTCGACGGCGAGGAAGGCGCGATCCATCTGCGGCCGCAGTCCGATCTCGAAGCCGCCTATGCCGAAAAGGTGCGTTTCAGGGCGCGCCGGCAAGAGGTCTATCGCGAGCTGCGCAAGAAGCCGTCGACGACCAAGGACGGCGTCCAGGTCGATCTCTTGATGAATGCCGGGCTGGCGGTCGACCTGCCGCAACTGGCCGAGGCCGGCGCGGCCGGCATCGGCCTGTTCCGCACCGAATTGCAGTTCATGGTCGCCTCGACCTTTCCCCGTGCCGAGGCCCAGGAGAAACTTTACCGCGACGTGCTCGAGGCGGCACGCGGCAAGCCGGTCACCTTCCGCACCATCGATATCGGCGGCGACAAGGTGCTGCCCTACTTCAAGGGCGCCATCCAGGAAGAGAACCCAGCGCTCGGCTGGCGAGCGATCCGCCTGACGCTCGACCGTCCCGGACTGTTGCGCACCCAGATCCGCGCCCTGCTGAAGGCCAGCGGCGGGCGCGAGCTCAAGCTGATGCTGCCGATGGTGACCGAGCTCGGCGAGATCGCCCAGGCGCGCGAGATCATCGACCGCGAGGTGCGGCATCTGTCGCGCTTCGCTCATCATCTGCCGACCAGCCTCAAGCTTGGCGCCATGCTGGAAGTGCCCTCGCTGCTGTTCCAGCTCGACGAATTGATGAAGGCCGTCGACTTCGTATCGGTCGGGTCGAATGACCTGTTCCAGTTCGTCATGGCGGTCGACCGCGGCAACACGCAGCTGGCCAACCGCTTCGACACGCTGTCGGCGCCGTTCCTGCGCGTGCTCAAGCAGATCGCCGATGCCGGTATACGCAATCACACGCCAGTGACGCTGTGCGGCGAACTCGCCGGAAAACCCATTTCAGCAATGGCGCTGATCGGCCTCGGTTTCCGTTCGATCTCGATGTCGCCGGCCTCGATCGGCCCGGTCAAGGCGATGCTGACGGAGCTGCCGCTGGAGGAATTGAAGGCGTTCTTCGACGACAATCTGATGGCGCCGGCGCAGGGGTTGCCCATGCGGGCGCTGCTGCAGGCCTTTGCCGACGACCGCTCGATCCCATTGTAGCAGCCTCATCATGGTCAACCTGCCACGCGATCGTATGGATCAAGTCGTCAAGCGTTTCGAGATGCTCGAAGCGCAGATGTCGGCTGGGCCGGCGCCGGATGCCTATGTGAAGATGGCATCGGAATATGCAGAGCTGCAGGAGATGGTGGCCAAGGTTCGGGCGCTGCGCTCGGCCGAGCATGAGCAGGCCGATCTTGAGGCGATGCTCGCCGACAAGGGCACCGATGCCGAGATGCGGGCGCTGGCCGAGGCGGATCTGCCCGGTGTCGAGGAGCGCATCGAGGCGCTGCAGAAGGATATCCAGCTCCTGCTGCTGCCCAGGGACGCCGCCGACGACAAGAACGCCATCCTCGAAATCCGTGCCGGCACCGGCGGCGATGAGGCCGCCCTTTTCGCCGGCGACCTGTTTCGCATGTACGAGCGCTATGCCGCCGAACATGGCTGGCGTTTCGAGACGGTGTCGGCCAGCGACGGCGATGCCGGCGGCTTCAAGGAAATCATCGCCACCATTTCCGGCAGGGGCGTCTTTGCCCATTTGAAATTCGAATCCGGCGTGCATCGCGTGCAGCGCGTGCCGGCGACCGAGGCCAGCGGCCGCATCCACACGTCCGCCGCCACCGTCGCCGTGCTGCCGGAAGCCGAAGAGGTCGATATCGACATCCGCGCCGAAGATATCCGCATCGACACGATGCGGGCCTCGGGCTCCGGCGGCCAGCACGTCAACACCACCGATTCGGCGGTCCGCATCACCCATTTGCCGACCGGCATCATGGTGGTGCAGGCGGAAAAGTCGCAGCATCAGAATCGGGCGAAGGCCATGCAGATCCTGCGCGCCCGGCTCTACGACATGGAGCGCAGCAAGGCGGACGAGGAACGCTCGGAGGCACGCAAGTCGCAGGTCGGCTCCGGCGACCGTTCGGAGCGCATCCGCACCTACAATTTCCCGCAGGGCCGCGTCACCGACCATCGCATCAACCTGACGCTCTACAAGCTCGACCGGGTGATGATGGGCGAGCTCGACGAAGTCATCGACGCGCTGATCGCCGATCACCAGTCGAAGCTGCTCGCCGATATCGGCCTTGATGGCTGACAGCCTGCCAGAGGCGCTGGGGCCGCTGTTGCGGGAAGCGCGGGCTCGGCTCGTGGCCGCAGCTGTCGATGATCCGACGCTCGATGCCAGGCTGATCGTCGAACACTTTTCCGGTACCACGCGCACCCAAGCGATTGCCGATCCGGAGTTCAAGGTTCACGGGCGCGCCATCGAGACGATCGACGCCGCCTTGAGACGACGGGCCGGCGGCGAACCGGTGCATCGCATCCTCGGCTATCGGGAATTCTACGGTTTGCGGCTGTCGCTGTCGCCGGAAACGCTGGAGCCGCGGCCGGACACCGAAACGCTGGTCGAGGCGATCTTGCCCTTCGTCAAGGCAATCGCGGCGCGCGAGGGCGCATGCCGCATCCTCGATCTCGGCACAGGGACGGGCGCCATCGCCCTGGCGTTGCTCAGCGCCGAGCCGGCCGCGACCGCCACCGGCGTCGATATCGCCCCCGGTGCGCTGGCGACGGCGACCGGCAATGCCGGGCAACTCGGGCTCGGCGGCCGGTTCACGGCGCTGCAGTCGGACTGGTTCGAAAAAGTTTCAGGCCGATACCATGTAATTGCCGCAAACCCTCCCTATATACCTTCCCAAGACATTGGAAATCTGCAGGACGAAGTCCGCGATTTCGACCCGCGCCTAGCCCTCGATGGCGGCGTGGATGGGCTGAACCCCTACAGGATCATCGCCGCCGAGGCGGCAAGGTTTCTGGAAGCCGAAGGCAGGGTTGCGGTCGAGATCGGCCGCACGCAGCAGGACGAAGTTACGGATATATTCAGGTCTGCGGGTTATGGACTGGTCGGTGCTTTCCGCGACCTTGGTGGAAACGACAGGGTTCTTGTCTT
The DNA here is from genome assembly GCF_000176035.2 of Mesorhizobium opportunistum WSM2075. Lineage (NCBI taxonomy): Bacteria > Pseudomonadati > Pseudomonadota > Alphaproteobacteria > Hyphomicrobiales > Phyllobacteriaceae > Mesorhizobium > Mesorhizobium opportunistum. Next base: position 1,716,799 of record NC_015675.1, read on the forward strand.
TCAACGGGGAAAGCCTTGACGCAGTGCGAAAAAAGCGCTTGGCAATGCCGGGGAATGCGGCTAGGGTCGCCTTAACCGGATGAGACGAAGCAGGCAGTGCTCTTAGCGATTCGGTTTCCTTGGAAATAGCTGCCTTCTTGCGCAAACGACGCCCAAGCTTCGTGCGGGAATCGTCCGGCAAGTGATGTAACCGGAACAGGATGGCACGTGGCGCCAACGCAATTGATGCGGGCGAACGCCGGTGAAGAAACCGAACGGCTGGCTGCATGAGCGCCACCGTTCGTTACGAGTTTTCAAAAATTTCAAAATGAAGAGAGTCGAATGAGGCCACAACAGCAGAACAGGCGCATGCGCGGTCGCAACAACAATGGCGGCGGCGGCGGCAATAACAATAACAACAACAACAACCGCAAGGGGCCGAATCCCCTGACGCGCAATTACGAGAGCAACGGTCCGGACGTAAAGATTCGTGGATCGGCTCAGCAGATCGCCGAAAAATACGCCACCCTGGCACGTGACGCGCAAAGCTCCGGCGACCGAGTCATGGCGGAGAACTATCTCCAGCACGCAGAACATTACAATCGCATCATTGCCGCCGCCCAGGCGCAGATGCCGATCCAGAACGTCCAGCAGAATCGCGACGATTTCGATGATGACGGCGACGAGGATCGCGACGAGTTCGACAATGCCGGGTCCGGCAATGGGGCAGGAAACGGCGGCAACGTTGGTTCCGAACCGCAGGTTCCGGTGATCAACCATGGCGCCGGGCCGCAGCCGGTGATCGAAGGCATGCCAGCCGAGGTGGCGCTGAACCGGGAAAGCGGCCGCGATAATCGTGATGGCGGCCGTGATAATAGCGGGCGCAACAATGGCGGCCGCGACAATGGCGGACGCCACCGTGATCGCCGCCCCACTGGCGGCTATGGCCAGAACGGCCAGCGCGATTATGCTTCCGCAGAGCAAGGCGGCCAGCAGCAGCGCAACGAGGCCCCGGTCCAGGCGGAAGAAGCCACGTCGCCGGCCGAGAGCGTTGCCGCAGCCGAGCCGGCTCCGTCATTCGAGAATTTTTCGCCCGCCGGTCTGGCGGCCCAGGCCGAACTCAACGAGGCAGCCGCCGAGAGCGGTGCCGCCCGCCGCCCGCGGCGTCCGCGCCGTCCTCGCGCCAATGCCGACCAGGTCGACGCCGGTGGCGGCAACGCCGATACGGGTGAGATGACCACGGCCCCCGCCGACAGCGGCAATGCCGAGCCGGCCACCACCGACATCGACAACTGATCGGACAGTATTTCAAGACGTTGAACGGCGGAGAGAAATCTCCGCCGTTTTCGTTTGGGCTGACGTGGAATATTATGCATTGACCGATATCAAGGCGTCTTGAGACGGCATAGCCTATGCACCATATCTCGGCTGAACTGGATCCGGCTCGAATGGGCGGGTCCGTCACCGTAATCTGATCCGGTGCCGCAAAGCGGGCCGGTGACGGAAGGAGACAGATATGAACCTTGAGAAATATTCCGAGCGCGTGCGCGGCTTCATCCAGTCCGCGCAGACCATGGCGCTCTCACGCAATCACCAGCAATTCACCCCCGAACATATCCTGAAAGTCCTCGTCGACGACGACGAAGGCCTGGCCGCGTCGCTGATCGAGCGCGCCGGCGGCAATGTCCGCGACGTCAAGCTCGGCGTCGAGACGGCGCTCGAGGCGATGCCCAAGGTGGAAGGCGGCAACGGCCAGCTCTATCTGGCGCAGCCTCTGGCCAAGGTGTTCTCGACCGCCGAGGAACTGGCCAAGAAGGCCGGTGACAGCTTCGTCACCGTCGAGCGGCTGCTGCAGGCGCTCACCATGGAGAAATCGGCCAAGACCGCCGACATCCTGGCCAAGGCCGGCGTCACCGCGCAGGCGCTGAACCAGGTCATCAACGATGTCCGCAAGGGCCGCACCGCCGATTCGGCGAGTGCCGAACAGGGCTATGACGCGCTGAAGAAATACGCGCGCGACCTGACGGCGGATGCCCGCGCCGGCAAGCTGGACCCCGTGATTGGTCGTGACGACGAGATCCGCCGCACCATCCAGGTGCTGTCGCGCCGCACCAAGAACAACCCGGTGCTGATCGGCGAGCCGGGCGTCGGCAAGACCGCGATCGCCGAAGGCCTGGCGCTGCGCATCGTCAATGGCGACGTGCCGGAATCGCTGAAGGACAAGCAGCTGATGGCGCTCGACATGGGCGCGCTGATTGCCGGCGCCAAGTATCGCGGCGAGTTCGAGGAGCGGCTGAAGGCCGTGCTTTCAGAAGTCACCTCGGCCAACGGCAGCATCATCCTGTTCATCGACGAGATGCACACGCTGGTCGGCGCCGGCAAGGCGGACGGCGCCATGGATGCGTCGAACCTTCTGAAGCCGGCGCTGGCGCGCGGCGAACTGCACTGCGTCGGCGCGACCACGCTCGATGAATACCGCAAGCATGTCGAGAAGGATCCGGCCCTTGCCCGCCGCTTCCAGCCGGTCTTCGTCGACGAGCCGACGGTGGAGGACACCGTCTCGATCCTGCGCGGCCTGAAGGAGAAGTACGAGCAGCACCACAAGGTGCGCATCTCGGACTCGGCGCTGGTGGCGGCGGCGACGCTGTCCAACCGCTATATCGCCGACCGTTTCCTGCCCGACAAGGCGATCGACCTTGTCGATGAAGCCGCGTCGCGGCTCAGGATGCAGGTCGATTCGAAGCCCGAGGCGCTGGACGAAATCGATCGCCGCATCATGCAGCTCAAGATCGAGCGCGAGGCACTGAAGGTCGAGACGGACGATGCCTCGAAAGACCGGCTCGCCCGCCTGGAAAAGGAGCTGGTCGGCCTCGAGGAGGAATCGACCGAGATCACCGCCAAGTGGCAGGCCGAGAAGCAGAAGCTTGGCCTCGCCGCCGACCTGAAGAAGCAGCTCGACGAGGCGCGCAACGATCTGGCCATTGCCCAGCGCAAGGGTGAATTCCAGCGCGCCGGCGAGCTTGCCTATGGCAAGATCCCGGAGCTGGAAAAGAAGCTGAAGGAGGCCGAAGCCCAGGACGGCAAGGCGGGGATGGTCGAAGAGGTGGTCAACCCCGATCACGTTGCTCACATCGTCTCGCGCTGGACCGGCATTCCGGTCGACAAGATGCTGCAGGGCGAGCGCGACAAGCTGTTGCGCATGGAAGACGAGATCGGCAAGCGTGTTGTCGGCCAGGGCGAGGCGGTGCAGGCTGTTTCGAAAGCCGTGCGTCGGGCCCGTGCCGGCCTGCAGGATCCGAACCGGCCGATCGGCTCATTCATCTTCCTCGGGCCGACGGGTGTCGGCAAGACCGAACTGACCAAGGCGCTCGCCAGCTTCCTGTTCGACGACGACAGCGCCATGGTGCGCATCGACATGTCGGAGTTCATGGAAAAGCACTCGGTCGCCCGGCTGATCGGCGCGCCTCCCGGCTATGTCGGCTATGAGGAGGGCGGTGCGCTGACCGAAGCCGTGCGGCGCCGGCCCTATCAGGTCGTGCTGTTCGACGAGATCGAGAAGGCGCATCCGGATGTCTTCAACGTCTTGCTGCAGGTTCTCGATGACGGCCGCCTGACCGATGGCCAGGGTCGTACCGTCGATTTCCGCAACACGCTGATCATCATGACGTCGAACCTCGGCGCCGAATATCTCGTCAATCTCGGCGAGGACCAGGATGTCGACGCGGTACGCGACGAGGTGATGGGCGTCGTCAGGGCATCGTTCCGGCCGGAGTTCCTCAATCGCGTCGACGAGGTGATCCTGTTCCACCGGTTGCGCCGCAAAGACATGGATCGCATCGTCGAAATCCAGCTCAAGCGGCTGGAGAGCCTGCTTGTCGATCGCAAGATCACGCTGGCGCTGGATCACGAGGCAATCGAATGGCTGGCGGCCAAGGGTTACGATCCGGCCTATGGTGCGCGGCCGTTGAAGCGGGTGATGCAGAAGGACCTGCAGGATCCGTTGGCGGAGAAGATCCTGCTCGGCGAGATTCTCGACGGTTCGACCGTCAAGGTGACGGCGGGATCCGACCGGTTGAATTTCCGCTCGAAACCGACGATTGTCGCGGCCGAGGCGGCGGCCTGATCCAATGCCGCGCATCCGGTCGGATGCGCGGCATTTTCTTATAGGCATCCTACAAACAGCGAGGCCCGGATGACGCTGGACGACTACAACAGCTTCTGCGCCTCGCTGCCGGCGACAAACCATGTCGTCCAGTGGGGCGGCGCCCATGTCTGGAAGGTCGGGACCAAGGTCTTCGCAATCGGCGGCTGGGACGAAGGAAAGCAACTCTTCGTCACCTTCAAATGCTCCGACATTGCCTATGACGTGCTCAAGGAACAGCCTGGCTGTCGGCCCGCGCCCTATCTCGCATCGCGCGGCATGAAATGGATCCAGCGTCAGACAAGCCAGAGCGTGGATGATGCAGCGCTGAAGGACTATCTGCGCGAGAGCCATCGTCTGGTCGCCCTGAAGCTGACGAAGCAGGCGCGCAAGCAACTGGGGCTTGGCGCAAGCTAGCTAATATCCAGCGAGAGGCCGAAAAACCGCCATCTTCATGCCCGGTTCATGTTGGAATCATACGGTGGGTTAACTGGTTTGCTGGCGAAGGGGTTCGCTTACCGCATCGGCCCCGAAAATCGTTTCGATTTTCGGAAGGCACGATGTGGCATTCTAAAAGAATAATGCCGGGCGGCGGCAATTTACGGACCGGAGAGTTTGGCCACCATGTTCCGCACGATCTTTGCCCTTTCGGCGCTCGCCGCCGGGCTTGTGTCTTCCGGCGCGTTTGCCGCGCCGACGCAGGACGATGCACCAAGGGTTGCCCGTGCCGCCGATCCAGGCGGCATCCTTGTCGCGCAGGACGGCAATCTCGATATCTACTACGACGCCAGGGGCAATCGCGTCATCGTCGATGCCGATACCGGCAAGGTCATCGCCATCCAGCCACCGCAGACACGGCTCGACCGGCGCGCGCTGCGCCGCGAGATGCGGCTGCGCGAGCTGGGCCGCGGCCCGGCGGACGATGACCGCTACTATCTCGACGATCCGGAAGACATGGCACGCTTTCGCCGCAGGCAGTTGGAAGAGGAAGGCCGGGTCATCCCGCCGCCGGCGGACGAATATGACGGCGGCAATTCGGTGGAAACCTATCCGCCGGCGCCACAGGACGACGGCAGCTACGACAACAATTACCCCGACGCGCCGCAGCCGGCAAAGCCGCATACCATCAAGCGCCAGCCGCTCGATGAAGCCTCGATAGATCCTCTCCAGCCGGCAGCGCCCGAGGATCAGGACGCGCCCGCCGATCAGGCGGCGCTGCCGCCGAAGGCTGACGGCAACACAGCGGTCGACCCATCGCTGTCGCTGGGAGCGCGCCAGGATGTCGCCGCCCTGCAGGTGCTGCTCGACCGCGGCGGTGCTTCGCCTGGCGTCATCGACGGGCGCTTCGGCTCGAACGTCGACAAGGCGCTCGCCGCATACAACGAGATCAGCGGCAGCAATTTGAAGTCGACCGATGCGGTCGGCATCCAGGCCGCTCTTGCGCAATCGGGCGGCGACGCCTTTGCCAACTACACGATCACGCCAGAGGATGCGGCCGGCCCCTACGTCGCCTCGATCCCGGAAGACTACAGCCAGAAGGCGCAGCTCGACCGCATGGGCTACACGTCGGTGCCCGAAGCGCTGGCGGAGCGTTTCCACATGGACGAGAACTATCTGAAGTCGATCAACAAGGGTCTCGACTTCAATCGCCCCGGGACGATCATCAAAGTTGCCAATTTCGGCAAGCTGGTCTCGACGCCGGTCGCGCGCATCGTCGCCGACAAGGGCAAGAAGGAAGTCTATGCCTACGATGCGGGCGGCAAGCTGGTCGCAGCCTATCCCGCGACCATCGGCTCGGCCGACACGCCGTCGCCCACCGGTATCCACACGGTGTCGCGCATCGCGCTAGACCCGAACTACACCTACAACCCCAACATCAATTTCAAGCAGGGCCAGAACGACAAGATCCTGACCATCCCACCTGGGCCCAACGGTCCGGTTGGTTCGGTGTGGATCGCGCTGGACAAGCCGACCTACGGCATCCATGGCACGCCGGAGCCGTCGAAGATCGGCAAGACCGAAAGCCATGGCTGCGTGCGCCTGACCAATTGGGACGCGCGCGAGCTTGCCAAGCTGGTGTCGCCAGGCGTCACCGTGGAGTTCGTCGGCGGACCTTCAGCCGATGACTTTGCGCAGCAATGAGCCACGCAGCGCGGCGGCATAGATCAGCTGCACCACCAGAATGAAGCCGACGCTGAGCAGTGGGGTGACCAGGCAAAGTGCGGCGCCGATCGCCCATAGAATCTGTGCCCTGACGATGCGCAGATAGACCGTGCGTTTCGTTTGCGCGTCGACATCTTCGGCCACAAAACCGTTCTTCTCGGCGTAGCGCCAGCTGGCGAACAGCGTGACGCCGAGCATCAGCAGATTGAGCCAATAGACAAGAACCGCGGTCCTGAATTCGAGGAAGTCGGCCAGAAGGTCGGTCGAGAACGGCAGCAGGGCGATGAAGGCGAGAAAGCAGAGGTTCAGCGTGGCGAGCCGCCGGTCGGATTTGGCGATCAGCCCATGTTGCGCCTGCTGGCCGAACCAGAAGATGGTCAGCGTCAGGAAACTCAAGGCGTAGGTCAGGAAGCGTGGCGCCAGTGCCGCGATGGCGGCAAGCAGATCATGCTCGGAATGAACAGCCTCATGCGCCGGCACCCTGATCTCGAGCACGATCAGGGTCAGCGCGATGGCGAACACGCCGTCGGTGATCCCGACGATGCGGCCACGTCCCTCCGCCGATGCCTCAAGTGGGCGCTTCATCGATTTCTCCCGGCCTGTTGCTCGCGCCGGAACCTAGCATGACTGCGGCCGTTTGCATCCGGATAGGGCGTCATCCTGGCCAACTGGCTGGTTTCAAGGACAGCAAGGTGCTGGCCGGTTGTTGCAAACACAATGGCGGTCTAAGCAGGGTTCCATGCATTCACCAAGCAAAGCAGCCGCCGTCCCGCTGACCAGCCCGGTCACCAACGGAACCTTCTGTCCGCAATCGCAGCGGCGGTACGTGTTGATCGCAGCGATCCTTGCTTCGGCGCTCGGATTCATCGATGGCTCGATCCTGGCCATCGCCATGCCGGCGATCCGCGTCGATCTCGGCGCCAGCCTCGCCGAGGCGCAGTGGATTTCCAATGCCTATGCGCTGACGCTGTCGGCGCTGATCCTTGCCGGGGGTGCCGCCGGCGATCGGTTCGGGCTGCGCCGCGCCTTCGTGGCCGGCATTGCGCTTTTCGTCGCCACATCGCTCGCCTGTGCGCTGGCGCCGAACGCTGTCGTGCTAATCGCGTTTCGCGCCCTCCAGGGCATCGGTGCCGCGATCATGGTGCCCGGCAGCCTCGCCATCATCGCCAAGGCCTACCCGAAAAAGGAGCGCGGCCGAGCGATCGGCATCTGGGCGGCGGCCTCGGCCTTGACCACCGCGCTTGGTCCCGTGCTCGGCGGCCTGGTGCTTTCTGCTTTCGGCGACGGCATCTGGCGGGCGATCTTCGCCGTCAACCTACCGCTCGGCCTGATCTCGATCTATCTGCTGCTCGTCAAGATCCCGGCCGATGCACCGACGGAGAAGCGCAGCCTCGATCTTGGTGGCGGCGCGCTCGCGACATTGGCCTTCGGCGCGCTCGCTTATGGACTGACATCGATGAGCTCCAGCGGCGAGGGCCATATGGCTGGGCCCAGCATTGCCGCCGGTGCCGTGCTGCTGGTCGTCTTCATCCTGTTCGAGCAGCGGCAGCGTGAGCCGATGATCGACCTCAGCCTGTTTCGCATCGGCGCTTTCGCCGGCGCCAATGTGGCGACCTTCTTCCTCTATTTCGCGTTGTCGGCCAATCTTTTCTACCTACCCATGTTGCTGATCGCCGGCTGGCGGTTGAGCACGGCCGAAGTCGGCTTCATCTTCCTGCCGCTGTCGGCATCGATCGCGCTTCTGTCGGGACCGGTCGGCCAATTGTCGGACCGGATCGGACCGCGTTTCCCGATCGCCTGCGGCAGCCTGATCGTGGCGGTCGCCTTCGCCGGGCTTGCCTTGCTCGCCCATGCCGGCTTCCATCAATTCTGGGCGGGGATATTTCCGCTGATGGCGCTGATGGGACTTGGCATGGCGCTGGTCGTCTCACCTTTGTCGACCGCGATCATGACAGCGGTGGAAGACAAGGATACGGGCGCCGCCTCCGGCATCAACAATGCCGTCTCGCGCATCGGCGGCCTGATCGCCGTGGCGGCGATGGGGTCGCTGGCCGCCTGGATCTACGCCAACGCGCTGGACGGGAGTGCAGCGCCCGGCGTGCCTGGCTTCGGCGAACCGGCGCCGCCAGGACTTGCGCCGGCACTCGATGCGGCAAGGCTCGCGGCCAGCGATGCGGCGTTTGCCGCCATCTCCTTGGTGACGGCGCTGCTATGCCTGCTTTCGGCAGTGATTGCCTGGATGACCATTTCCGGTGAGCCATTGCCCTGGTCGCGGCAAGCCAAAACGTCGCCGCAAGCCAAAACCCAGCAGGACTGAAACGCGAAGGCTCAGCCTTCGATCTTGGCGCTGGCGACCTTCAGCGAATTGCCGTCTTCCTGCTTCAGGAGATCGTCGATGCGCTCGCGCTCGCGCTTGAAGGCGACGAGATCGTCGCCTTTCAGCACCTTGCCGACCGGCAGTCGGACGCGCATCGAATCAACCTTGGTGCCATTGACGATCAGTTCGTAGTGGAGGTGTGGACCGGTGGAGAGGCCGGTCTGACCGAGGTAGCCGATGACCTGGCCTTGCCGGACACGAACGCCAGGCGCGATGCCTTTGGCGAAGGCGCTCTGGTGATTATAAGAGGTCTCGTACCCGTTAGCATGGCGCAGGATGATCTGCTTGCCATAGCCACCGGCCCAGCCCGCTTTCTCGACCACGCCGTTGCCGGCGGCAATGATCGGCGATCCGATGGGAGCTGCCCAATCGGTGCCTGTGTGCATGCGGACATAGCCCAGAATAGGATGCTTGCGTGCACCAAAGCCGGAGGTGAACCTGCCGTTGGGCAGTGGGTTGCGCAGCAGAAACTGCTCGGCGCTCGATCCATCCTGGTCGAAATAATCGGTGCTGCCGTCCTGCATCTGGAAGCGATAGAAGTTGCGCGTCGTGCCGCCAAATGTCGCCGAGACATAGAGGAGCTCCGAATCGTCGGAAGTCTGGTCGTCCCCGTCTGGCTGCGAGAACAGCACTTCGAGGCGATCCGACGGATTGAGTCGCGACTGGAAGTCGACGCCAGACGCCAGCAGCTTGATCAGCCGCTGGGTCATCTTCTTCGACATGCCGTAGGAATAAGCGGTGCGGTAGATGCCGTCATAGACATTGGGCAGATTGCCACGCACCACCACTGGCGCCGACGAATCGTCGAACGCAGTCAACAATTCGGGATTCGGATCCGGCTCCTGCGCAGGCACATACTGGCCGCGGTCGTCGAGCGCGATGGTGACGATATGCGTGGTCTTGTCGTAGACGCTGGTGCGTACGACCTTGGCGGCATCGCCACGAACCTCGAGACCGACACGCAGCACCGTTCCCGCCTTGAGTGCCGGGGCGTTCAAGAGCTTGGCGATTGCTTCGGCCATGCCGGTGGCGTCTTCGCCGGTATAGCCCGAATCGGCGAAGGCCTCGGTAAGATCGGTATCCTTGGTGAAGGGGATGATTTCCTCGGCGAAAGCCGGCGACTGGTCGTCGACATTGGCGCGCGGCGCCACCGAGACGTTTTCCGGCACGATCTTCACGTCATAGGAACCGGCCATGCTTTCGGCAAAGGCTTCGCCGAATCGCTGCGGGTCGACATAGTGAAGTGAAGCGACTTGCACGGCGCCGTCGCTGAGGTCGGTGCCGGCTTCGCGCACCACCTTTTCCACCTCATCGGCGGACAGGTCGCTCTTTTCGTCGAAGGAGGCCGTCGCGATGGGGAAATCGACGGTTTTCAGGCTCATCTCGCTTTCGACCTTGGCGCCATAGATCTGGCCGGCTGCGGCTGACGCCGTCGCCGGCTGCGCCGATGCGTCGTCGCCGTCGTCGCCGAACACCTGCATCGGGTCGAAGGGCGGGTAGGCCCGGCTGGTGGTGTGACCGGCGGCGAGCGCCATCTTGATCTGCACGAACGGCATGGTGTGGATGACATCGCGGTCGCCGACCTTGGTGACCATCGACACTTCCATGCGGCGGCGGTCCTTGGCCTTGGCGATCTGGCGCGGCGCCACCAGCCTGGTCGTCTTGGCCACCTCGCCGGAATCGCCATTGCTGGCCAGGCCGATCAGCTCGGCGATCTCGGGTGGCGTCGCCAGTTGCTGGCGTCCGTCAAGCGCGGCGAACAGCGCCACGCCCATCAACACGCTCGAGGTCACGCCGGTCAGGAATGTTCCCGACAGCCAGCGCGCAGAAACCTCGCGCCGATCGGGCGGGCCGCTGCGGCCGTCCGCGATAAGCGGCGGCTCATTGCCGAGTTCGGCTATGACATCTTCCGTGTCTGGCATCCAGAAAGGCTGCTTCTTCCCCGGGCGGAACGGCTTGTCGCTTTTGTTGTGGCCATGACATTTGCCTGTCATGGCAGGTTAAGTCAACGAAGCCTCAGGCCCCGGTCGAATTCCCCACGC